>NZ_AJVB01000583.1:0-2146 GCF_000278445.1 Rhodococcus sp. R1101 | reverse complement strand
GCAGTGACTGTTCGTCCCGAGAGCAGGGCGTCGAGCACGGCGCGCTCTCGTGCGGTCAATGTCAGCAGCGGTCGGTAGACCGGGAAAGCGGGAAAGCGTGCGGCGGTCCGGCTCAGGTCGAGTGGTAGTTCGACTCCGAGGTCTGCCAGTGCAGTCTGCATCGCCGACGGCAGCAGTACGAATGGGCGCAGCATCCCGGTATGCCGCGACAGGGTGACTGCCCGTTCGAGCTGGCCACGGGCGTCGTCGACATTGTCGAGGGCAGCAGCTGTTGCGGCACCGAGCACGGCCAGTTCCATCGAGGTGCGGACGGGACCGGCCGAGCTGGCGAAGTACTGGTCGACGATCTGCTGGGCACCGGCCGGATCCGCAGCGAGCAACCGCGCCCGCGCACGCACCGGCACTGCCGAGGGGTGGGTGGATGTTGCGATCACGTCTTCGGCTTGATCGAAATTGCCGCACGCGAGATGAAGATCCGCCAGCACTGTCTCGATCAGGGTTGCGGAGAAACCGTCGGTGCGCAATGTCGAGTAGCGCTGTAGATGGGACTCGATGAACCGCAGGCCGTCGGTCGGCATACCGGTGAGCAGGGCATGGTGTCCACGGGTGTAAAGGACGTGAGCCCAGAACTCTTCGTTGTCGGTAGGGGTGCCGAGTTCGGTGAGGATGTCGAGCGCGGTATCGGGCTCGAGTTCGTCGAGTGCGACGAGTGCGGCTGCTACACAGCCGGCGGTGCGGACGAGCTTTTCGCTGTCGCCCGGAAGAGGCGGGTGGCGTCGTTCCTCGTCGATCCACGACCGGCCGTCGATCATCGTGCCTTCCAACGCGCAGGTGAGCGCGAGTTTTCCGGCGGCGTCGCGTTCGACGAACGTCCCTGCTCCGGCGACATGCGCGCGCCGGAACATCGCGGTCGCATGGTTGGCTCGGTCGACGAGCAGATAGGTGATGCCGACGTGAAGGTAGTAGAAGGCGTAGGCGTGGCGGATGTGCTCGTCGAGTTCATCGAAGACCGGCAACGGGTGGCCGGAGGCGGCATCGCAGACCTTGGCGGCTTCGAGGAACTGGCCGTCGAGCCGTAGCATCATCGCTCGCATCACGACTTCGGCAGGTTCGGGTCCGATACCGACCGCGACATCGGGTTCGGCGGTGACCACGGGGACATCGCGCGGTGCGGAGAACTGCCGGTGTAGTCGGCGAATGGCTTTGATTGCGGGGTGAGTGTCGGCAATCTCTGCGGGAATGCGTTCGACCAGTGCCGCGCCCAGTGTATCGAGGAAACCGCCGGTGTACAGCGCTGTCCAGTGTTCGTCGACGATGTCGAGAGCACGCTCCCAGTGGCTGCCGTCGATGGCGTGGGTCAGTGCGGTGTGCGGATCCCCTGCGCGCAGTAGGGCGTCGATTGTTGCGGTCTCGGCGGCGTGCAGGTCGGTTGGATGTCGGTGCTGTCGCCCCCGCAGCCTCGATACCCGTGTCGGCACCGTCGACGTCGCGATCCCCAAACTGCGTACGGGCACCTACTTTCCCGAATGGCTGCTCGAACGTCGTAAGCGTGGCGAATCCGCCCTGATCACAGTGGTTGCCGACTGCTACCTCGCCGGTGTTTCGACCCGCCGGATGGACAAACTCGTCAAGACCCTCGGCATCGACTCGATGTCGAAGTCGCAGGTCTCGCGCATGGCTACCGAGCTCGACGAGATCGTGGACGATTTTCGGCATCGGCGCCTGGACACGGCCGGGCCGTTCACCTTCGTCGCCGCGGATGCGCTGACGATGAAGGTGTGCGAAGGCGGCCATGTCGTGGGTGCCGTCGTGCTGCTCGCCACCGGCGTCAACGGTGACGGTCACCGTGAGGTGCTCGGTATGCGGATGGCCACCAGCGAGACCGGACCGGCATGGAACGAATTCTTCGCCGCCCTGGTCGCCCGGGGCCTGGGCAGGGTCCGCCTGGTGATCTCCGACGCCCATGTCGGTCTGCGGGAGGCGATCGCGGCGAATCTGCCCGGCACGGGGTGGCAACGCGGCCGAACGCACTACGCAGCCAATCTCATGTCGATCTGTCCCAAGACCATGTGGCCGGCTGTGAAGGCGATACTGCACTGAAGTCTACGACCAGCCCGATGCGACGTCGGTGCATGCCCAGTTCGGT
>NZ_AJVB01000582.1:0-2150 GCF_000278445.1 Rhodococcus sp. R1101 | reverse complement strand
ATGTGATCTCGCGGGGGGTGGTGGTTCCGCCGTCGGCCAAGAGCGCCGCGATGGGACGCCAGCTCGATCCGGCGGCGTTCGTCCAGCACCGCCCCTGGGTGCGGACCATGGCGCTCGTGGTGCTCGACGACCCGGAGGATCCGACGCCGTACTGGCTGGTCAGCACGCGGCGGCCGGCCGAACTGCTCGCGGCACTGGGGTGCGACGAGTCGGGTCGCCGGTAGAGGCACGACAGCCGGGGCACAGAAAGAGAGCCCGGACGCAGAGTGCAGCGGGAGCCGCCACAGCGCCGGGGCATGTGCGAGAGAGACGCGGGTGACCACGGCGCACCGTCGTCACCCGGTCTCGTATCGCACACCTATGTCCTCACGCCGCGCAATCCCGGCAGATCATGACTCCGTTCTCCTCGCTCGCGAGTCTGCTCCGGTGGTGCACCAGGAAACAGCTCGAACAGGTGAACTCGTCGGCCTGCTTCGGAACGACCCGCACCGACAGTTCTTCTCCGGACAGGTCCGCCCCGGGCAGCTCGAAGGACTCGGCGGTGTCCGATTCGTCGACGTCCACCACTGCGGACTGGGCCTCGTTACGCCGGGCCTTCAATTCCTCGAGTGAATCCTCCGACACATCGTCGCTGTCGGTCCGCCGGGGTGCGTCGTAGTCAGTCGCCATTTCCTCTTACCTTCTAGTACTCGTACCGGTAGCCGGCCGGGACACGGACGGTGCTCCCGGCCAAGGCAACGCACGACCGTCCGTTGGAGTTCCCGACGGGTATGTCACCGGGGTGACATACCCGAATTCACTCTGTTTCCACGCCGAACCGTTCGTTCTTGGACGGTTCGGCCGCCGAACAATAGCCGACCTTGCGCACGAATATGCAATCGATGCGCGAAAACGCGGGAAATTGTCCGGCAATCGTCATCAACAACACAACGACTCGTGACATTTCCTCGGGTCGGCGGTTCCGCCCACGCAGTCCCCGCCCTCTACAGTGAGTGCGACGATCCCGGCAGAAGACGAGAGGCAGGGCCGCGTGGTTTCCCTGATCACCGAAGGAAGCGCAACCGATCGCCGCGGTCGCCCGTTCCGCCGGCGCCGGGTGGTTCCGGCTGCCGTGGCCGGCGCCGTCCTCGCCGCAGCCACCATCGTCGTGTGGACCTCGGCGATCAGTTCGTCGGAACCCGTCACGACCACCGTGGCGTGCAACGCTCCCCCGACCGAGGCGGCCGATCCCGAAGGCCCGCAACCCGCTCCGCTCGGCGAGGTCGTGGACCGGTCGACGCTGCTCGAGGTCGAACCCGCTCCCCTGGCGGCAACCCGGGTGCGCGTGTTCAACGCCAACGGAGAACGCGGTCAGGCGACGCATGTGGCCGCGCAACTGAGCGATTACGGTTTCTCGAGTCCGCCCGACGTACAGGCCGGCAACGATCCGGTCTATGTCGACCAGAACCTGCAGTGCCAGGGGCAGATCCGGTTCGGTGAAGCCGGTCGCGCAGCTGCGTCATCGGTGTGGTTGCTCGCTCCGTGCGCCGAGTTGGTGCAGGACACACGTGAGGACGACACGGTGGACCTCGCGCTCGGCACCTACTTCCGCGAGGTCTCTCCCGGGGCTGATGCGGAGGAGGTTCTGCGGGCGCTGCGCGAGGTTCCGGCGGGCGAACAGACGGCTCCCCTCGATCTCGATCTGCTCACGGCCGCCCGCACTGCGCGATGCTGAAACTATTTTCAGAGACCGTGCATGCTGTTTTCGTCACCGTCGCAGTAAAACGTGACCGACGACAATTTCCGATGTGACAAAACGGTCAATTCGGAATTGCGTGGGACGCTCCGATTTCGGTGAGGAGAGTTTCGAAATCGGCGGCGAGTCCCGGCGCGACCGCCACGGTGAGTTCGCCGTCGTCCCCGGTGCCTGTCGGGACACGCACCACCGCACCGGCTTCCGCGGCGACCAGAGCCCCCGCCGCCCAGTCCCACGGGCCGAGCCCATGTTCGTAGTGGGCATCGACCCGCCCCGCCGCGACCATGCACAGGTCGAGCGCAGCCGCTCCGACACGCCGGATGTCGCGCACCCTGGGCAACAGTGCCGCCACCAACTCCCCCTGACGCGCACGCCGTTGCGGGGAATACGAGAAGCCCGTCGCCACGAGCGCCAT
>NZ_AJVB01000581.1:0-2156 GCF_000278445.1 Rhodococcus sp. R1101 | reverse complement strand
CGCGCCGAAGAGCAACGTCGCGGCACCGACGACGACCACGGCGAGTCGTGCCGCCGGTGCGGCGTCGAAGATCGCGTTCGCCCGGACGACGAGATAGACGCCGGCGGTGACCATGGTCGCGGCGTGGATGAGCGCCGAGACCGGGGTGGGACCCTCCATCGCGTCGCCGAGCCACGACTGCAGCGGCAGCTGAGCGGATTTCGCGCACGCGGCCAGGAGCAGACACAGGCCGATCGCCGTCACCGTGGCTTCGGTCGCGGCGGGGACCGCGACGAAGACCGTGTCGTAGTCGAGGCTGCCGAAGGTCGCGAACATGATCATGAGAGCGATGAGGAGCCCCATGTCGCCGACGCGGTTGACGACGAACGCCTTTTTTGCGGCGGTCGCGGCAGTGGGCTTGTACTGCCAGAAGCCGATGAGCAGGTAGGAGGCGAGACCGACCCCTTCCCACCCGAGATACAGGACGAGGAAGTTGTCGGCGAGGACGAGCACCAGCATCGCCGCGAGGAACAGGTTGAGATAGGCGAAGAACTTCCGGCGTTCCGGATCGTGTGCCATGTACCCGATCGAGTAGAGGTGGATCAGCGTTCCGACGCCCGTGATGAGCAGCACGAAGCAGATCGACAGCGCGTCGAGCCGCAGTCCGAGATCGACCTGCAGTTCTCCGACCGGCACCCAGGCGAAGACGGTCTGCTGTGCGAGCCGGGCGTTCGAGTCGAGTCCGAGCAACCCGGCGAACATGACGGCGCAGACGACGAACGAGGCAATCGCAGTAGCACATCCGAGCAGATGTCCCCAGCTGTCGCTGCGCCGCCCGAGGAGCAGCAGTACGAACGCGCCGGCCAAGGGCAGTGCCGGTATCGACCACAGCGCCGAGTTCAGGAACGACGTCATGTCGCGTGTCCTCTCGGTTCGTCGTGGGCTCTCACACTCACCGTCCTCGTGGGTCGTCAGTACTTGAGCAGGTCGGCGTTGTCGACGGAGGCGGATCGCCTCGTCCGGAAGATGGTCACGATGATGGCGAGACCGACGACGACCTCGGCGGCCGCGACGACCATCGTGAAGAAGGCGAACACCTGGCCGTGGAGGTTGCCGTGCATCCGCGCGAAGGTGACGAAGGCCAGGTTGGCGGCGTTGAGCATCAGTTCGACGCACATGAACACGACGATGGCGTTGCGGCGGACGAGAACTCCCACTGCGCCGATGGTGAACAGCAGTGCCGACAGGTAGAGGTAGTTCTCGGGGTTCATCGCCGATCCTTCCTCGCGTCGTCGCCGCCGGGTTCGCGCAGGCCGAGATCGATGTGGTCCCAGTCGCGGCCGATGCGGCCGAGCAGCTCACCGACCGACAGTTCGGAGAACGAGCCGTCCGGGAGCAGGGCCGGAACGTCGGCGGCGTTGTGGCGGGCGTAGACACCCGCAGCCGGCAGCGGCGTGACCCGTTCTCCTTCACGGAACCGGCGTGCGGCGAGTTCGCGCTGGGTCTTCCTGGGCTCCGACCGTTCCCGGTGGGCGAGCACCATCGCGCCCACGGTGGCGGTGATGAGCAGCGCCCCGGTGAGTTCGAACGCCCAGACGTAGTCGATGAACAGCAGCACCGCCAGGCCCTCGACGTTGCCGCCGGCGTTGGCGGCGTCGAGTCCCGCGAATCCGGACACCGCAGTGTTCCCGATGCCGCCGATGAGCATCACCGCGAACCCGAGCGCCACGACGATCGCGAGAACGCGCTGGCCCTTGATGGTTTCGACGAGGGAATCGGACGAGTCGATGCCGACGAGCATGAGCACGAACAGGAACAGCATCATGACCGCGCCGGTGTAGACCACGACCTGTACCACACCGAGGAACACGGCGTCCTGCGCGATGTAGAAGACGGCGAGCACGATCATCGTCATGGCGAGGAACAGCGCCGAGTACACGGCTTTCGGGGCGACGACGACGCCGAGCGCCCCGAGCACCGCGACGGCACCGAGGATCCAGAACTGCACGGCCTCCCCGGTGGAGGTCGTGACGAGTTCGGCGGCGAGCAGGGCGGTGGTCACCGGTGTTCCTCCCCGTCGGCGGCGGACACGTGCTCGGGCACCGGGATCGTGCCCCGGTAGTAGTCCTCGTCCGTGGCGCCGGGCGCCATGGGATGCGGAGGTGGCTGCATCCCGG
>NZ_AJVB01000580.1:0-2159 GCF_000278445.1 Rhodococcus sp. R1101 | reverse complement strand
GGGCTCCGGCACGGCGCATCACGGGCGCCAGCAACGCCAGCGGCGCCGCGGCCCCGAACCAGACGGTGTCGCAGTCGTGTTCGACGAGCAGGCGGGTGGCGCGTCGCGCGACGTCGGGGGTGGGCAGCATCAGCGTCGTGGAATGACGGACGACCTCGAAGGGAGCCCGCGCGTCGAACTTCACGTGACTGTCGCCGCGCCAGCGCGGTGCGTAGACGACGAGGTCGTCGGACGGCAGCTGGTTCGCGAAGGCGTGCAGATAGGACTGGATGCCACCGGGGCGGGGCGGGAAATCGTTCGTCACCAGCAGGGTTCGCGACATGGGTCCACCGTAGAAGCAGCGGGACGCGCGCGCGTGGACGGGTCCCGCCCCGGCACGGGCCGGTCAGTGGGTGTCGCGGAGTCGGCCTCCGAGCCAGCGTCCCCAGCCCTCCACGAACTCGGTGGTGTCGACGCCGAGCAGTTCGGTGAGCACGTCGTCGAGCTTCTCGTCCGTGGCGGGACCCGCGGCGAGGGCGCGGTACAGGGCGACCAGTCTGTCGTGTCCGAACTCGTCGGCGGTGTACGCGGCGATCGACCAGGCGGTCTCGTAGGCGAGCGCCGAGCGTTCGCCGGTGAAATCGCCGTCGGCCGGCAGCGACAACGGTACACCCGACGACCGAACCTGCCGGGTCAGCGTCGGTGCGATCCGCCGGACGTCGAGCTCCTCCGCTGTCGCGCGGTGGCCGACGTAGTCGGCGAAACCCTCGAGGACCCACATCGGCGAACCGTCCACCGTGCCGGCCCGCGCGGCGACGTGCACCGTCTCGTGGGCGAGCACGGTTCTCCGCGAGGTGTCGTCGAGCCGCTCGCTCGCAGCCGGGTTGAAGACGATGCGCTGACCGGTGGCGATCCCGCGCCCGTGATCCACGTCGTCGGAGACCGCGACGGCAGCGATGTCGTCGCCGTCGTGCCGCGGCCCGACGAGGTGCGAGAACTCCTCGCGCGAGGAGGTCACGACGACCAGCGCGCGCCGCGGCCAGGTGTCGCCCCACAGGCCGTCGACGGCCTCCACCACGGACGGCAGGTCGTCGGCGAGGTCGTCCACGAACGACGCGTTGTCCGGGTGCCCGATCACGAGCGAACGTCCGCCCTCGGTCTGTGCGGTCGCGACGTGGAGCGGGCCGTGGTCCCACGGTCCCCGCCAGGTCGCGGTCTCCGCCCCGGCGAGGGCCGGCGCGTCGTCGGCGATCCGCCAGCCGTGCGGCCGGTGGACGAACAGCACGGTCACGGGCCGGCGGGTGGGTACGTCGTCGATGCCGTCCACAGCGAACCGGAGGTGGACGCGGTGGGCCCGGACCTCGTCGGCGCCGAACCGGGCGACGACCTCGGGCGGCAGGGGCAACGCCGAGTCGGGGGCGAGTTCGTAGCCGAAGTCGGTGAGAGGAACGGAGGCGATCGCCGCGATCCGCTCCCGCTCGGAGTCGATGAGCGCCGGGGACGCGGCGTCGATCAGCCGGGTGAGGAACACGTCGTCGCCGGTCCGGACGGCCAGGCTCCAGTCGTCCAGCACGACCTGCAGTTCGGCCCGTACCCGGCTGTCGGCGTCGTCGGTGTCCGCCGGGTCGACGGCCAGCAGCAGGCCTGCCGTGACCAGTGCGACGACCAGCCCGGCCAGGCCGAGACGTTCCCACCGGCGGGTACCGGCGGGAGAGGACGATCGCGCGGGCACCGCGTCAGTCTAGGTCGACGTCCGGGCGGCGCCCGGGGCGACCTCGGCAGTCGGCGCCGACGTGGCGGCGAATCAGTACCGGCGGGCGCTGTGGAACGGGAACCGATCGATCGACTGGACCTTCACCGGTACACCGAAGGTCGAGGCATGCACCATGTTGCCGTCGCCGACGTACATGCCGACGTGGGAGGCATCGTCGTAGAAGATGACGAGGTCGCCGGGCTGCAGATTCTCGCGGGAGACGGGGGTGCCGCCCTGCGCCTGGGCCTGACTGGAGCGGGGCAGCGCCTTGCCGACCTGCTTGTACGCCCAGACCATGAGGCCCGAACAGTCGAACTGATCGGGGCCGGTCGCGCCCCAGACGTACGGGGAGCCGATGCGGGACAGGGCCGCCCGGAGGGCGGCGCCGTTGCTGCCGGGGACGAGGTGCTGCAGGATCTTCTCGGCG
>NZ_AJVB01000579.1:0-2197 GCF_000278445.1 Rhodococcus sp. R1101 | reverse complement strand
GACACGCCCCTCGACGTCCGCGAGCGGCGCATCGTCGGGGGACAGTTCCCTGCATCGCAGCCGGTCGAGGATCGGTCCGTCGTTCTCGTTGTGAGCGGAGACGTAGTCGGTGACGGCGCGGCGCACCATCTCGTCCTCCGTGAGGTCGGCGCCCGGCGGGGAGAACATCTGGGCGCCGAAGACGACGAGGACGAGCACCACCAGGACCGCGAGGGCCCCCAGGAAGGGCCCTGTGCTGCTACTGGTGGGACCGTCGGGATCCGGATCGGGATCGGGATCGGGTTCGGGGGCTCCGCGCTTGGCCATGCGCTCGATCCTAGTGGGAACGAGATCATTGCTTGTCACGACCACATTTGCCCTGAAAACCCTCTCGAGGTAGGAATTGGGGCATGGCCACCACGCAGCTCGTTCGACGCCTCGCCGTCGACCTGTGTCGTATGGGTGCCCACATGTGTTGTCGCTGAAGCGATTCGTTCGACGGCTCGATTCATCCTCTTTCGCCGTCATCCCCGCGCGACCTGCGCCCGGCCCACTGAGGGCAGCCTTAATTTAAGCTGGATATGTCCGTCCGCACACCGAAGAGGTAGTTGATCCCCTGATGACCGATCAGACTCGTCCCCTTCGCGTCGCGATCGTCGGTGCCGGTCCCGCCGGTATCTACGCCGCCGATGCGCTCATGAAGTCCGACACTGCGCAGGATCCCGGGGTCAGCATCGACCTGTTCGAGCGCATGCCGGCACCGTTCGGCCTGATCCGTTACGGTGTCGCTCCCGATCATCCGCGCATCAAGGGCATCATCACCGCCCTGCACAAGGTGCTCGACAAGCCGCAGATCCGGTTGCTCGGCAACCTCGACTACGGCACCGACTTCACCCTCGACGACCTCCAGCGTTTCTACGATGCGGTGATCTTCTCCACCGGCGCGAACGCGGACCGCGCGCTGAACATCCCCGGCATCGACCTCGACGGCAGCTACGGCGCCGCCGACTTCGTGTCCTGGTACGACGGTCACCCCGACGTGCCGCGCACCTGGCCGCTCGAGGCCGAGAAGGTCGCCGTCCTCGGTGTCGGCAACGTCGCTCTCGACGTCGCCCGCGTGCTCGCCAAGACCGGCGACGAGCTGCTGCCGACGGAGATCCCGCCGAACGTCTACGAGGGCCTGAAGAACAACAAGGCCGTCGAGGTGCACGTCTTCGGTCGCCGTGGCCCGGCGCAGGCCAAGTTCACGCCGCTCGAGCTGCGCGAACTCGACCACTCCCCGACCATCGAGGTCATCGTCGACCCCGAGGACATCGACTACGACGAGGCCTCCGAACAGGCCCGCCGCAACTCCAAGCAGGTCGACATGGTCGCCAATACCCTGCAGGACTGGGCGATCCGCGACGTGGGCGACCGCCCGCACAAACTGTTCCTGCACTTCTTCGAGTCCCCGCACGAGATCCTCGGTGAGGACGGCAAGGTCGTCGGGCTGCGCACCGAGCGCACCGAACTCGACGGCACCGGCAACGTCCGCGGCACCGGGAAATTCCGCGATTGGGACGTCCAGGCCGTCTACCGCGCGGTCGGCTACCTGTCGCAGAACATCGCCAAGCTGCCCTTCGACGAGCAGGCCGGCACCGTGCCCAACGAGGCCGGTCGTGTGCTCGCCGACGAGGCGACCGAGGGCCCGGACCGGTTCCTGCCGTACACCTACGTCACCGGCTGGATCAAGCGCGGCCCCGTGGGCCTGATCGGCCACACCAAGGGCGACGCGAACGAGACCGTCGCGAACCTGCTCGAGGATCGTGCCGCCGGTCGTCTGAACGACCCGGAGGATCCGTCCGAGGACGCGATCGTGAAGTTCCTCGAGGACAAGCAACTGCCGTACACCACCTGGCAGGGCTGGTACCGCCTCGACGCGCACGAGCGCAGCCTCGGTGAGGCCGAGGGCCGCGAGCGGGTCAAGGTCGTCGAGCGCGAGGACATGTTCCGCGCGAGCGAGCCGCACAAGTCGTGATCTGCGCCTGAGCCCGACGACCGAGGGAGGGACCCGTCCGTGCGGACGGGTCCCTCCCTCGCATTCCGGGCTCAGGCGAACAGGACCGCTCCCAGCCACACCGAGGCCGCGACGAGTCCGCCGAACAACTCGACGAGCATCGACAACGCGACGGCCTTGGTGGCCGCCACGGTCGAGACCCACGCGTCGCGATGAGTGCGG
>NZ_AJVB01000578.1:0-2211 GCF_000278445.1 Rhodococcus sp. R1101 | reverse complement strand
CGCGTCCGTCGAAGCTCGACACGTAGGTCACCCACAACTGCAGACCGTGCTCGTCGTACAGGGTGTTCGTCGCCTCCTGGATCCGTGCGACATCGGCATCGCCGAGGACCCCCGCGGTATCGGTGATCGGCTGGGGAAGCCGCGACGGAGGTTCGGCGGAAGCCGCCGCCGGCAGGAGCAACCAGGCGGCCACTGCCAGCAGAGCAGGGACGAATGCGAGCGCGGACCGTGCGGGTCGCCGAGACGGTGCGGCCGATACGTGTGGCATGGAATCGAATCTAGTGGCTGTGAGGCGTCGGCGGGGTCGGCGCGTCGCCCGGTCTGCGCGTTCTCGTTCGCTGGCAGAATCACGGGGGTGAGCACCGCATCCCGCCGCACCGGCACCACCGCGACGTACACCGGGGACGACCTCGGGGCAGGCGCGCGCATCGCGCGCTGGCTCCGACGACTGATCGTCGGGGTGTTGCTCGCCGCTGTTCTCGTCGTGGGCGGAACGGCGCTGCGGGTCTGGCAGGTCGCGCGGATCGACGACCGCACACCCGCCGACGCCATCGTCGTCCTCGGTGCGGCCCAGTACTCGGGGACGCCCTCGTCGGTGTTCGAGGCCCGCCTCGAACAGGCCCTCAAGCTGTACGAGGCGGGAGTCTCGCCGCGGATCGTCACCGTCGGGGGCAAGCAGGAAGGCGACCTGTTCACCGAGGCCGCGGCGGGGAAGAACTATCTCGTCTCGCGCGGGGTGCCGGCGGAATCGATCGTCGCCGTCGAAGAGGGCTCCGACACGCTGCTCAGCGTCGAGGCCGTCAGCCGGGAGATGTCGGAGCTGGGACTGTCGTCGGCAGTGTTGGTGAGCGACCCGTGGCACTCGCTGCGCACCCGCACCATGGCGCGCGATGCAGGTCTCGATGCGTGGACCGCTCCCACCCGGCAGGGCCCGGCGGTGTTCACCCGCGAGTCGCAACTGCACGGGATCGCCCGCGAGACCGGCGCGTTGATCTGGTACCAGATCACCCACTTCTCCGCCGATTTCCCGTACACGGCGCAGCAGTGAGGCGGAACGTAGGGTCTTCGGTGACGGAAGGCAGTGTGATGCAGGGCTACAGCGAACACGATCTCGAACGGCGCGTCGCCGAGCCGCGGAAGACCTCGGCCCTCGCCGGGTCCGAGGGCGCGGCATCCGAGCGGACCGCCTTCGCACGCGACCGAGCGCGCGTGCAGCACTGCGCGGCCCTGCGCCGCCTGGCCGACAAGACACAGGTCGTCGGTCCCCGCGACGGCGACACCCCGCGCACCCGTCTGACGCACTCGATGGAGGTCGCGCAGATCGGCCGCAGCATCGGCGAAGGGCTCGGCGCCGACCCCGATCTCGTCGATCTCGCCGGCCTCGCTCACGACATCGGGCACCCGCCCTACGGGCACAACGGCGAGCGGGCACTCGACGCGGTGGCGGAGTCCTGCGGCGGATTCGAGGGCAACGCGCAGAACCTGCGCATCCTCACCTGCCTCGAACCGAAGGTCCTCCATCCCGACGGCACGAGCGCCGGCCTCAACCTCACCCGGGCCTCGCTCGACGCGACGCTCAAGTACCCGTGGACGCGTCCGCGCCCGGGCGCGAAGTTCGGTTCGTACGACGACGACTCCGAAGTCCTCCACTGGATCCGTGAGGGCGCACCCGAGCATCGCAAATGTCTCGAGGCGCAGATCATGGACTGGTCCGACGACGTCGCGTATTCGGTCCACGACCTCGAGGACGGCGTCATCGACGGTCGCATCGACCTGCGGATGCTCGAGGATCCCGACGAGGTCGCCGGGCTCATCGAGGTGGGCATGCGCGAATTCTCGGGCCTCGACCCGGCCGAGCTGACCGAGGCGGCCAAGCGGTTGTCCACCATGCCGGTGGTCTGCGCCGTCGGCACCTTCGACGGCACTCTCGCCTGCTCGGTCGCGCTCAAGAAGCTGACCAGCGAGCTGGTGGGCCGCTTCGCCAACGCGGCGATCCTCGGGACCCGGGAAGCGACGGAGAGCCGCCCGGTCACCCGGTACGACGCCGACCTGGTGATCCCGCCGATCGTGGTCTCGGAGGTCGCTCTGCTCAAGACGATGGCGCTGCAGTTCGTCATGTCCGACCGCGCCCATCGCACGCGCCAGGAATCCCAGCGCGAACGCATCCATCGCGTCGCCGAGTGGCTGCTGCGCACTGCGCCGGTGGGCTCG
>NZ_AJVB01000577.1:0-2220 GCF_000278445.1 Rhodococcus sp. R1101 | reverse complement strand
CGCGGGCGTCCGAGGGATAGTCGCTCGCAACGACCCGCACCCTCGCCTCGGACGGTGGAACGACGTCGTGACAGGGTTTGCGTTCGCACGTCGGCAGCCGAGCCCCGACCATCGACCGGTAGGCGGTGCCCCTGCCTATCCCAACCCTGCCTATCCCACCCCTGCCTACCCCAGCTGTCGCGTCATCTGTCGTCGCGGATACTTCCTCCGCGACCGGTCGTCGGAGCGACGAAGAGTCCTTCCTCGAGATCACCCGGCCACCGGTCCGCGTGAGCTCCTTTCGAGCATCACCGTCGAACGTCTCACCCCACGGGACGCGGGACCGCGATGCATGCATGGAGTACGCCGATCACCGCGGACGAAGCAGGACATACCGGCGGAGGATCCACGCGACCGGGCGGACGTACCTCTGTCGCCCAGACGGGGCGTGCCCTCCGGTCCGTTCCGCTCGACAATGTCCTATGCAGTCGGATGCTCCGAGCCGGTTTCTGCCCTCGTCGGGGCCGGCATCCGGATCAGGCGCGCCGAGAACCGGCCCGATCGTGTGATCCGCCCCGTCTCGGCGCCGACCGGTACCCGGCCGCAGCGAACCGTTCCGATCGCCCGCGAAGTCCGTCTTCGAGCATCGGGACGCGCAGGCCTTCTGCCGAGAGGCCCCACGGCACGCCGGGGGCGGCAGATTACCGGACCATGCTTCTTCTCCCCCGATTTCACCGAGAAACCTGAAACGCCGGGGCCGAAGGCATGATTCGCCGTTAAGTCCCGGGGCCCGTTTCCTCTCCGCATCCTCCCGGTCCGGAACCGCGAAAATAAATTCGAGCCGGTACGCGACAGAAGAGAGATCATGTGATGAAATTACTGCCAGCAATATAACCGGACCGAAGGAGATCGAACCTTACCGATCGCAAACAACTACATGACGCTCGCGCAGCACATGACGAAACCCCCTTGCGGGGGCTCGTCATTCGGTCGAACTTTGCCGAGATCGATCGGTACTCAGAACACCTAACGGCGTTAGTTTTCACCTTCGCCGCTAGGTGCCCTTATGGATCCGAAGTTGCCGCTTCGTCTCCGTCATGCGCTCTGACCAGGGATTTCCTTGCCGAGATCCCCAGCTCCCCGAAGGGACTTACCATGCCTGGTACGTCTCAGGGTACCTCATGCCCTGAACAGCAAACAACCTTTTCGACGACTTCCGGTGCGAAACCTCTTCGTCCCGAAGAAATATCGATTGCTTCCCCCCGCTTCGATGCCGGAGATATCGAATTCTCTGCCGTGATATCCCGCGCTGAAGCAAATATCCGACGCGTCGAGAAAATGAATCAAGAAAGCGGCCAACGTGGCCACACATGGTCCATTCCTGTGCCACCGTCGATGCAGTCCAAAACCCCCATTTGGTCGGGACGTATGCAATGGCAACGGCAGGTCCGCGAATTGCTCAACGAAGAGAAAGGCAGAAATGTCTGCCGACGCCATCACGCCGATCCCGAGCGGGTCTTTGCCGTCGCGGTAACGATGGCGTCGTTTGCGGACCTTCGCACGGGCCGCCGCGTGACGGCCTCCCGCGACGTGCTTGCGGACCGCGCGGGCGTGTCCGTTACTGTCCTCAAACGTGCGCGACGAGTCCTGTCCGACCTCGGCCTGGCCCGAGAGATGATCCGAGGACGATTTCTCCGCACGCTCGAGCAGTGGGCCGCTGAGGCTCACCACGGTCGTAGACAAGTCAAGGGCACCAGCGTCTGGTCGCTCATCTCCCCCAAGGCGGCCGTTCGGAGCCCCCGTGACCCCGGCCGGCCGGAGTCTTCGGCACGCCCCTGTCGCGCAGCGCTCTCCAGCACCGAAGCACCGTCACCGCCCCGTTATCCCCAGACAAGCGATGGTGGCCCCCAATCTGTTGCTCTTTCTTTTGGTTCTTGTACTTCTGTTAAGAAGTACAAGACAACGCGCGCGAGCGCGCGCAGGAGCAGGAATTCTCCGAAGAGACGGTCTGAGCCGCGTCCGATCAGCCTTCAGAAGGCCGCTGCAGCGCTAGTGGCCGCAACCCCTTGCCTGGAGGCCGCGGGGCATATCGGATCCGTCTGCGACGCGCTCAGGGACCATTACGTCGATACGGAACGGTGGAGTGGCCGCGATATTGCGACTACGCTCAACGAGGACACTCGGCGACGTGGATGGATCTGGCCGTCGCGAGGTTCCTTGAAGCATCCGGTTCGATACCTC
>NZ_AJVB01000576.1:0-2233 GCF_000278445.1 Rhodococcus sp. R1101 | reverse complement strand
CGGGGCGACGAATGTGCCTCTCGTCGAGACCGAGAAGTACGTCGAGGCGGGGCTGTGGAAGACCGTCGGCACCCTCGAGGAGCTCGCCGAGCAGATCGGTGTGCCTGCCGAGTCCCTGAAGGCCACGGTCGCCCGGTGGAACGAGCTGGCTGCGAAGGGCGTCGACGAGGACTTCGATCGCGGTGGCGAGCCGTACGATCTGGCCTTCACCGGCGGCGGTTCCGCGCTGGTTCCGATCGAACAGGGACCCTTCCACGCGGCGCAGTTCGGCATCTCGGACCTCGGTACCAAGGGCGGGTTGCGGACCGACACCGTCGGTCGTGTGCTCGACGGCAACGGCGAACCGATCCCCGGGCTGTACGCGGCGGGCAATACGATGGCCGCACCCAGCGGCACCGTCTATCCCGGCGGCGGTAATCCGATCGGCACGAGCGCGTTGTTCGCGCACCTGTCCGTGATGGACGCGGCGGCACGCTGACACACATACGACCGGGCCCGGAAGGATACGCAGGTATCCTTCCGGGCCCGGTGCCGTGTCAGGGGCGGGTGACGGCGAAGTCCGCTGTCATGAACGGATATCCGTCCTCCACGGTCGTCGCGACCGCGAATCCGTGCCGGTTGACTCCTTCGATGTGGGTACCGTCGCCGTTCGCGACGCCCGTGCCGTAGTTGTTGGCCATAAGCGCTACCGTCGCGTCGCCGGGCATCGTGTAGCCGATCCGGATTCCGAATCCTCGGCGATCGGTGCTGCTCGCCGACACCGTCTCCGTCGAGCGGGCCGGAACCACGGTGGCCGGCTCGTCCACCCACCTCCCGTAGGGATTGTCCTTCGACGTGAGCACCATCGGTGCGTCGGTGTCGTTGCGGATCGTCACCGAGATGGTGGGCCCGTCGGGGGATGGCGAATCGGCTGCGGCGGTGGCCGGCGCGGTGAGTGCTGCCGCGACGGTGAGAGCCGCGGCGGCGACAGCGCGGGTGCGGTACTTCATTCTGCTCCTGCGATTGACGACTCGGGTTCTGACCGGTCGCCGAAGTGTACCCGTCGGTAGCCTGACGCGTAAGCCTTCGACGATCAGGCCGGGACCAGGTCGCTGACCTCGGCGACGAGCTCCAGCGAGCGCAGCCAGGCGTCGCGTCCGGGGGCCGAGGAGACGACGATCAGTTCGTCGGCCTGCGCGTGTTCGGTGAAGCGGTCGAGGTAGTCGCGCACCTGGCCGGGAGTGCCCACGGCGGTGTACCGCAGCATCTCGAGCACCTGCATCCCGGCGGGGGAGTCGAGCAGCATGTCGATCTCCTCGTCGGTGAAAGTGCGTCCGCGTCCGACCATCTGTACGACCCGCGAGCGCTTGGCCGCCTCGAACAACGACAGCGCTTCCTCGGTGCTGTCGGCGGCGATGACGCCGACGCCGGCGATGACGTAGGGCTCCGGATGCTCGGGGGAGGGCTGGAACTCGCGGCGGTACAGCTTCACCGCGTCCTCGAGCGCCTGCGGAGCGAAGTGCGATGCAAATGCGTACGGAAGCCCCAGCAACGCAGCGAGTTTCGCGCCGAACAGCGACGATCCCAGGATGTACAGCGGAACGTCGGTGCCCTTACCGGGAATCGCGTCGACCCCCGGTATCCGCGACTCGCCCTTCAGATACGCCTGCAGTTCGAGGACGTCCTGCGGGAAGCTGTCGGCCGACGTCGGGTCGCGTCGCAGCGCCCGCATGGTCTTCTGGTCGCTGCCCGGCGCGCGCCCGAGACCGAGATCGATGCGGCCCGGATGCAGCGTGGCAAGGGTGCCGAACTGTTCGGCGATGGTCAGCGGCGAATGGTTGGGCAGCATGATGCCGCCCGCGCCGAGACGGATCGACGAGGTGTGCGCGGCGACGTGCGCGATGAGCACGCTCGTCGCCGACGAGGCGATCGTCGGCATGTTGTGATGCTCGGCGTACCAGATGCGCCGGTAGCCCCACTGCTCGGCGAGCCGGGCCATCTTCACGCTGGCGTCGAAGCTCTCGCGGGCGGTCTCACCCTTGCCGATGTGGGCGAGGTCGAGGATGGAGAGGGGAACGGTCACCGGTGATCCTTCGCGTCGGGGCCCGGTATCGGCCGCCGGGCACACCCCCGGATCAACCTCCACCGGTGACCGTCTATTCCCGTCATCCGCGGTCGAAACCGCCGTAGGTGCCCTGGAAGAACAGCAGGGGGCCGTTGGTGTGCAGCGACGTCAGCCCGGTGACCCGTGCCA
>NZ_AJVB01000575.1:0-2231 GCF_000278445.1 Rhodococcus sp. R1101 | reverse complement strand
GTGCTCGGTGCGTCGACGCTGCCGTTCCTGTGGAACGTCTTCAAGAGCTACCGCTACGGCCAGGTCGTCACGGTCGACGACCCGTGGGGCTACGGCAACTCGCTCGAGTGGGCCACCAGCTGCCCGCCGCCGCGGCACAACTTCACCGAGCTGCCGCGGATCCGCTCGGAGCGCCCTGCTTTCGAGCTGCACTACCCGCACATGGTCGAGAAGATGCGCGCCGAGGCGCACGTCGGCCCGGGCAGCGACAAGCACAACGTCAATGTCCTCGAGGGTGCCGACCGTACCCCCGGCGACCATCCGCGCGCCTGAGCGCAGATCGACGATCGACCGAAGCCCCATCCGTGCACCGGGTGGGGCTTCGGCCTTTCGGTGGGCCGGACCCGCGAACGGGAGGGACGGTTCGACCTGCAACAATGGACGGGCGAGCCGGTACGCGCGTGCGTCCGCGTGTACCTCGACAGACAAGCGATCGGAGACGTAGTGGCGTCTGACAGCACGGTGCTGGTGACCGTGACCGGACCTGACCATCCCGGCGTGACCTCGGTGCTCTTCGCAGCGCTGACGCGGCACGACGTCGACCTGCTCGATGTGGAACAGGTCGTGATCCGCGGGCGGCTCACCCTCGGGGTCCTCCTCGTCTGCCCGAACGATGTCGAAGCACTGCAGGACGAGGTCGAGTCCGCGATGGCCACGATCGGCATGCACGCCGACGTCCAGATCGGCGCCGAGCGCGGTGCACGCACCGTCTCGACCCACGCCGTCGTCGTCCTGGGCAGCCCGGTCAGTGCCCGGGCACTGCGATCGGTGGGCCGCACGCTCGCGTCCCAGGGCGCGAACATCGATTCGATCCGCGGTATCGCCGACTATCCGCTCACCGGCCTCGAGTTGATGATCACCGCCGCCGACACCGGCGCCGAGGCCGACGCCGCTCTGCGGCACGCTCTCGTCGAACTCGCCGCGGGTCTCGACGTCGACATCGCGGTGGAGCGTGGCGGCCTCGCCCGTCGTTCCAAGCGTCTGATCGTCTTCGACGTCGACTCCACACTCATCCAGGGCGAGGTCATCGAGATGCTCGCGGCACACGCGGGTGTCGAGGACAAGGTCCGCGAGGTCACCGAAGCCGCCATGCGTGGCGAGATCGACTTCGCGCAGTCCCTCGAGCAACGCGTCGCGACCCTCGCCGGTCTGCCCGCGACCGTCATCGACGAGGTCGCGGAGCAACTCGAGCTCACTCCCGGTGCTCGCACCACGATCCGGACGCTGCGGCGCCTCGGCTTCCGCTGCGGTGTCGTCTCGGGCGGCTTCCGTCAGGTCATCGACCCGCTCGCACACGAACTCGAACTGGACTTCGTCCGCGCCAACACGCTCGAGATCGTCGACGGCACACTCACCGGGCGAGTGGTCGGCGACATCGTCGACCGCGCCGCCAAGGCACGTGCCCTGCGGGAGTTCGCCGACGAGGCCGGCGTGGCTGTCGAACAGACCGTCGCGGTCGGGGACGGCGCCAACGACATCGACATGCTCGCGGCGGCGGGGCTGGGTGTGGCGTTCAACGCCAAGCCGGCTCTGCGTGAGGTCGCCGACACGGCGCTGTCGTATCCCTATCTCGATGCGGTGCTGTTCGTCCTCGGCGTCACGCGCGACGAGATCGAGGCGGCCGACCGCGTCGACGGAACCCTGCGGCGCGTCCCGATCGACGGCAGTGTCTGAGCGGAGCCCCGAGCGGCTGCACGCCGACGTGGTGGACACGGCACCCGAGCCGGTCTTCGACCCGGCGTCGGATCCGGGTTTCGCCGACCGGCACGGCGTCCTCACCCGCGGTTACGGGCACCGGCCCGACCCGGACGACCCGGGGAAGGTGCAGGCGATGCCGATCGTGCTGCACCTGACGAAGGTCGATCCCCCCGCCCGTAGCGCCGTGCTCGAGGCGGCCGCGATGGCCACCGTGGCACTGTGTTTCGACCCGCGGGTGGGCGCCGGCCCGGACGGTGAACCCGGCCCGTGGCAGGAGCCCTTCCTCGCGTGGAACGACGCGCGGATCCGGAAGGTCGCCCGCCGCGCCCGTGGAGCACACTGGCATGCCGCGCAGGACGTCGACGGGGTCACCGTCGACCACGCCGGTGCCCAGGCCCGCGCGTTCGTGCCCGGCGCGGTGGGGGAGCTCGACCCGCGCATCTCCCGCCTGCAGATCGGCGGCACCGACCTGCCCCACGACGATCCGCCCCCGC
>NZ_AJVB01000574.1:0-2234 GCF_000278445.1 Rhodococcus sp. R1101 | reverse complement strand
GCACCCGGTCACCGAGGAGACCGCCGGCATCGACCTCGTGCGTCAGCAGTTCCGCATCGCCAACGGCGAGAAGCTCGAGCTCACCGAGGACCCGACCCCGCGCGGCCACAGCTTCGAGTTCCGCATCAACGGTGAGGACGCCGGTCGCGGCTTCCTTCCCGCCCCCGGCCCGATCACCGTCTACAAGGAGCCCACGGGCCCCGGTGTGCGCGTCGACTCGGGTGTCGTCCAGGGCGACGTCATCGGCGGCCAGTTCGACTCGATGCTCGCCAAGCTGATCGTCACCGGTGAGACCCGCGAGCAGGCGCTGCAGCGCGCCGCCCGCGCGCTGGCGGAGTTCGAGGTCGACGGTCTGGCCACGGTCATCCCGTTCCACCGCCACATCGTCGAGAACCCGGCCTTCGTCGGCGACGGCGAGAAGTTCGACGTCTACACCAAGTGGATCGAGAACGAGTGGGACAACACCATCGAGCCGTACACCGGTGGTGCCCCGATCGAGGACGAGGACGAGGCACTGCCGCGTCAGAACGTCGTCGTCGAGGTCGGCGGACGCCGCGTCGAGGTGTCGCTGCCCGGCCAGTTCTCGCTCGGCGGTAACGGCGGCGGCGCCGGCGTGATCCGCAAGAAGCCCAAGCCCCGCAAGCGCGGCGGCGGCGGCGCCGGCAAGGCGTCGGGCGATGCGGTGACCGCCCCCATGCAGGGCACCGTCGTCAAGGTCGCGGTCGCCGAAGGCCAGGAGGTCGCCGAGGGCGAACTCATCGCCGTGCTCGAGGCCATGAAGATGGAGAACCCGGTCAACGCCCACAAGGCGGGCGTCGTCACCGGCCTCGCGGTCGAGCCGGGTGCCGCGGTCACCCAGGGCACCGTCCTCACCGAGATCAAGTAATACGGCGATCGAGTAACACAGCAGATCCCCGACGGTCCCCCGCATCGCTCACGATGCGGGGGACCGTCGCTGTATCCGGGTGTCATCCGGCGTCACGGTCCGGCTTCCGCGCGTGAAAGCTATTAGCCTGGAGACATGGCCGACCGTCCCGAGATCCGCATCGGCACCGCCGAGCGTGAGGAAGCCGTAGCGCTGCTCGGTGAGCACTTCGCCGCGGGGCGCCTCGGCCTGGCGGAGTTCGACGAGCGGGTCGCGCTCGCGACGCAGGCCACAGTGCGCGGCGATCTGGTTCCCCTCTTCGCCGATCTGCCTTCGGCGCCGGCCGTGGTGGCCCCCTCCCCGGACCCCGCGATCTCGCGGAACAACTGCTCACCCTGGTGCCGTTCGTGCTCGTCGCGTTGCTCGTGATCGTCGTCCTCCGGCATCCGATCGCGCTGCTCATCGCCTTCGGGGTGTTGTTCGTCGCGGGTCGCCGTGCCTACCGGCTGCTCGGTGAAGGACGCGGCCCGTCCTGACCGTCCGGTGCCCGGCCGCCCTTTCTGCTGTCGCGGAAATCACAGCATCCCGGGAGATGCCCGTGTCTGTCGCCGCTCCGACGCCACAGGTTAGGGTGACCGGCATGCCCGAACACCCCGACATCCGGATCGGCAACGCCGAACGCAGTGAGGCGCTCGACCTGCTCGGCGAACACTTCGCGCTCGGCCGGCTGACACTGTCGGAATTCGACGAACGCAGCGCGAAGGCGTCGGCGGCCACGATGCGCGGTGATCTCGACGTGCTGTTCACCGACCTGCCCGCCCACCTCACCGATAGCTCGGCCACGACCCGGGACGACCTTCCGGTGATCATCCCGAAGAAGGATCCCGAGCGGTGGCGCGAGGTCGTGATGGGCCTGACGCCGCTGGTCGCGCTCGTGCTGTTCTTCACCTTCGACACGTGGCTGTTCTTCCTCCTGATCCCCGCCGTGGGCATCGTCCTGTTCGCCGGTCGCGACCGGGACGGGCACAGCACCGACGACGCCGACACCCACCGTGGTGAGAAGAAGAACGCCTGAACCGTGCCGTCCACGCTCCTCCGGCACCGCGCTCTGCCCCTGATCCTCGCGGTCGTCGTCATCACCGCGATGCTGCTCTCTCCCGGCGGTACCGTGCCGAGCGGTCCTCCCCATGCCGACAAGGTCACGCACGCGTTGATGTTCGTGGCCCTCGCGCTGTGTTCCCGCTACGCACGGATCTCCCCCGTCGTCACCGTGGTGTGGCTGGGTCTCTACGGCGTGCTGACGGAGATCCTCCAGGCCACCGTCGCGGTCCGGCGCTCCGGGTCGTTCTGGGACTGGTGCGCCGATCTC
>NZ_AJVB01000573.1:0-2238 GCF_000278445.1 Rhodococcus sp. R1101 | reverse complement strand
GGGCGACCACGACCGCGTCTCGACCACCTACAAGGAACTCGCGCAGGACGCCGTCGCCGGCGACCGGCTGCTCGTCGACGACGGCAAGGTCGGATTGGTCGTCGAGGCCGTCGAAGGCAACGACGTCGTCTGCCGGGTCATCGAGGGCGGACCGGTCAGCAACAACAAGGGTGTCTCCCTGCCGGGGATGAATGTTTCCGTTCCGGCCATGTCGGAGAAGGACATCGAGGATCTGGAGTTCGCGCTCCGTCTCGGTGTCGACTTCATCGCCCTGTCGTTCGTGCGGTCCCCGGCCGACGTCGAACTCGTCCACGAGGTGATGGACCGGGTCGGCCGGCACGTGCCGGTGATCGCCAAGCTCGAGAAGCCCGAGGCCGTCGAGAACCTCGAGGCCGTGGTCCTCGCCTTCGACGCGGTCATGGTGGCGCGCGGCGATCTCGGCGTCGAGCTGCCGCTCGAAGAGGTCCCGCTCGTGCAGAAGCGCGCAATCCAGATCGCGCGCGAGAACGCCAAGCCCGTCATCGTCGCGACGCAGATGCTCGAGTCGATGATCGAGAACTCGCGTCCCACCCGCGCCGAGGCCTCCGATGTCGCGAACGCGGTGCTCGACGGCGCCGACGCTGTGATGCTCTCGGGTGAGACCTCCGTCGGGAAGTTCCCGGTCGAAACGGTCCGCACGATGGCGCGCATCATCACCGCCGTCGAATCCGATTCGACGGAAGTGCCTGCGCTGACGCACGTTCCGCGTACCAAGCGCGGTGTCATCTCCTACGCCGCCCGCGACATCGGCGAGCGTCTCGACGCCAAGGCGCTCGTCGCCTTCACCCAGTCCGGCGACACCGTGCGACGACTCGCGCGGCTGCACACCCCGCTGCCGCTGCTCGCGTTCACGCCCGCCCCGCACATCCGCAACCAGCTGGCGCTGACGTGGGGCACCGAGACCTTCTCGGTCGAACCGGTCGACACCACCGATCAGATGGTCGAACAGGTCGACGCCGCCTTGTTGTCGCTGGGCCGGTACCAGCGCGGCGACCTCGTCGTGATCGTCGCCGGTGCGCCCCCGGACGTTCGGGTTCGACCAACCTCATCCACGTGCACCGGCTGGGTGAGAAAGACACCCGGTGACACTGTCGGACACAACGGATCTCGACGTTCTCCTCGGACTGCTCGACCTGGAGCAGGTCGAGGAGAACGTCTTCCGTGGCGGTCATCCCGCGCAGGTCGGCAGCCGCACCTTCGGCGGTCAACTCGTCGCGCAGGCGCTCGTCGCGGCCGGGCGCACCGTCGGTGATCGACCCGTGCACGCGATCAACGCCCATTTCATCCGGGGCGGCGACGTCAAGCGGCCCATCGACTACCACGTCGTCACCCACCGCGACGGCCGCGACTTCGCGAACAGGATGGTCACCGCCTACCAGGACGACCAGGAACTGTTCGTCATGCTCGCCGCCTTCCAGCGGTGGGGCAAGGGCCTCGAGCACTCGGTGACCGTTCCCGATGTTCCGCTGCCCGAAGCACTTCCGCCGATCGGCGAACGTCTGCGCGGCTTCGAGGAGCAGTTGCCGCATTTCGTCGGCGCACTCAAGCCGATCGACATGCGGTACGCCAACGACCCCGCCTGGGTGTTGCGGGGAACGGGGGAGAAGCTCGGCCACAACCGCGTGTGGATGCGCGCCGACGGGCAACTACCCGACGCTCCGCTGCTCCACGTCGCCACGCTGGCCTACGCGTCCGACACGACCGTCCTAGACTCGATCCTCACCACGCACGGCCTCTCGTGGGGACTCGACCGGATCGTGGCGGCGACGGTCAACCATTCGATCTGGTTCCACCGTCCGCTCCGCTTCGACGAATGGCACCTGTACGCCACGGAATCCCCGGTGGCGGCCGGTTCCCGTGGTATGGCGACGGGACGCTACTTCACCATCGAGGGCGAACTCGTCGCGACCGTCGTGCAGGAAGGGCTCATCCGTCACTTCCCGCCGCGTCGTCCGTCGGGGAGCTGATCGGCCGATCGGTCGACCGCGGCGGACAGTGCGCGCATGCCCTGCACGATCGTCATCGGGGCTTCGACGCCGGTCTCGTCGCACGGTGCGCGTGCAGCGTCGGCATGGGTCGGACCGATCGCGGAGACCGCGCCGAGCAGGTCCGTCTCGCGGTGCTCCGTCACGACCCGGATGCCATGAGCTCGTAATAGCCTCGCGGGTCGCGCTCGCCGTAGAGGGCGTACCAGGCGTC
>NZ_AJVB01000572.1:0-2245 GCF_000278445.1 Rhodococcus sp. R1101 | reverse complement strand
CAGTCGCGAGTGCACCGCATCGAGTTCGGTCTCGATGGCATGGGTGCCCTTGATCGTCTCGAGGTCGAAGTCGGTGAATGCGTCGCGCAGGATCGCAACGATCTCCGCCGCGAGCTCGGCCATCCGGCGAAGATCCTCGCGCAGAAGGTCGGAGACCAGCGACTCGGGATGGCGGCGCCGTACGACCCGCGCGATGTGCAGGCTCAGCTCACCCATCCGGGTGAGATCGCCGGTGATACGAACCGCGGAGAACACCAACCGCAGGTCGGCGGCCACGGGACCCTGCAGGGCGAGGATCCGTACCGCTCGCTCGGAACAGTCGGTGTCGAGTTCGGCGATCCGCGCGTCGAGATCGAGGGCGGCCTGGGCTGCGTCGAGATCGGTGTCGAACAACGCGTGCGTGGCCAGGTCGAGCCCTTCGGCGGCAACCGCTGCAAGCTCGCCGAGGCGTCCGACCAGGTCGTCGAGCTGCCCTCGGAACAATTCCCTCATGTCTCGCTCCCTCCTCGTCGCAGTCGTCGACCAGGAGCCTAACGACGCGCGTCGACGACGCTCTCTGCGGCGACGTCCTCGGTGGACGATACAAAGCTCACGTCGTCGTCCATGCGGGCGAGATGAGCCTTGATCCATTCGGTGCTTCCCGGCGTCGCGGTGCTGTGCTGCGGGGTGCCGGCAATGCAGATAGACAAATCGATTCCCTCGTCGTGACGCCGATGTGCTCGGCTGCGCAGGCCACACCCATCCCCTGGAGTGACCGTCATCACTATAGCGTGTCGGGGTAGGGATTCAACTCGAGCGGAAACCGGGTCAGGGACGTGGCGACGTCTCCCAGTGCTTGCCGTAGCCCTGCTGTTCCGCGTAGCCCTGCTGTTCCGCGTAGCCCTGCTGTTCCGCGTAGCCGTAGTCGTACCCTTCGTCGTAGCGGTACTGCGGGTAGCCCCGGTTCTCGGGCGGCACGAACAGCGATTCGGATTGCGACGCCACCAGCGGTGCGGGAGTCGAGGGTACCGGAGCAGGCCGTACCGGAGCAGGCTGTGGCACGACAGGTTGCGGCGCTCCGGCCCGGGCCGGAGCGGACGGTACGGGTGCCGGGTCGTAGGGAGCGGTCTCCACGGCCGGGCCGCGACGGCGAGCCGGGAGCAGGGGCATCCACTCGCGTCCGGCACCGAGCACGACGAGACGCGTGGGCACCTCGATCTCCGCCAGCGCACGGAGGGTGTCCTCTGTCTCCGCACGCTCCTCCACCCCGGCCTGCAGCACGACCACGGCGAGCGCGAGCCCTTCGGTGGGCACTCGTGTCCACCACTGCTCGCCGATCCCGCAACTCACGAACCGATCGTCGACGTCGGCGAATGCATCGGTCTCGATGGTCACGCCGCCCCCGTGCAGAAGCAGTACGGAGTCGCCCAGCGACACACGTTGCCGAAGCATGACGACAGTGTCGAGCGGCAGAGTCGTCCGGGCGTCTCTCTCCACCTGCACGGCCGAGCGGTAGCGACGCGCGACGCGCCGGGCCCATGCCGCATTGTTCGTCGCGCCGAAGCGCCCGTTCAGCGCGACCAGCAACTCGGCGACGAGGACGAATACGGCGAGGAACGCCACCGCGGCTTCGGCCCGAGGTTGAGGCGACACCTTCGCCCCACTGCCTGCCGGCACCGACAGCACCTGGAGGTATTCGAGGCTTGCGCCCGAGCGTGCCTGGCGGAGTTGTTCGAGGCGGGCATCGAGGTCGGCCTGCACCGCCGGGTCGGCCGTACCCTCCTCGCCGGCCGCGGTGCTCGCGGCGAGGTCGGTACGCAGTCCGCCGACGATGGCGTCGAGTTCGGCGATGCGTGCATCGAGCGCTGCCCGGTTCCGATCGGTCTGCGCGCGGTCGAGCTGGGTGACGACGACCTGTGCGAGATGATCTGCAGAGGCCTGGGACTCGGCTCGGGCGGTCACGGTGAGCAAGGTCGGTGACGAGCCGTACCCCACGTCGATCCTCGATGAAAGTCCCGCAGGGTCGTCGTTCGCCTCGGTCGCGATCGCGGCCACGACCGCCGAGTCCTGAGACAGTGCGACGTACGGCGCGATGAGCTGCCCGAGCGTCGCGTCGGATCCGGACACCGCGGACGCCGAGCGGATCTCCGCGACGAGCGATGATTCGTACACACCGGGACCGTTGTCACGAACGAAGAACACCGCGACCGCGGCGAGGGCGGCAACGAGTGCGGCGGGCACGGCCACACGGGCGAGATCGCGGGCA
>NZ_AJVB01000571.1:0-2252 GCF_000278445.1 Rhodococcus sp. R1101 | reverse complement strand
TGACCGGCGTACGACAAGACATCCGGGCCGTCCCCCGGCCAGGCCCGGAGAACATCGGTCCGCTCGCGACATCCGGTCGCGGGCGGACCGATCGTCGTCTGTCACCCGGCGACGTAATACGCGCGGCGCTCAATCCGACATTCCGTTCGAATCCGGCACATCGGATCCTGACGAAGTACAGAAAGGCCTCGCGCATGAAGTTCCGCCGCATTGTCGCTGCGACGCTGGGGTGTGTGGCCCTGACGGTCACCGCACCCTCGACCGCAGGTGCCTTCCCTCTCGTGGACCTGCTCCCGAAGGGCATCGCCGATCTCGTCCCGAGCGGGTCGTTCAACCCGTTCGCGCCTCCGCCGGCACCTGTCCCGGCTCCCCCCGCCGCGCCCGCGCCCCAGGCTGCCCCGCCTCCCCAGGCGGCTCCGGCTCCCCGTCCGGCTCCGGCCGCACCGAGCGGCGGGTTCCGGAACTGCACCGAGGCGTGGAACGCCGGCGCGGCTCCGGTCCACCGCAACGACCCCGGTTACGCGCCTCGACTCGACCGCGACAACGACGGGATCGGGTGCGAGCGGGATCCGCGCTGATCACTCCGCGGAACCGCTGACACCGACCGGCTCCGGGGCTGCAACTCCGACAGTGATCGCCGAGCAGTTCGTCCCGTTCCCGCCGAATGCCGTCTCCGATCCCGCCGATCGGGGACGGCATTTGCCGTGTATGCGACGGTCCCACCGCGCCCAGGGGTATCGAGAGAGCCGTGACCAGCACATACTGAGAAAATGGCCGCGGCAGGAGCGCGTCGTGACGAGGCGCGGGACGTCGCGCTCGGAAACTCACGGCCGCGATCCGCGGAGAACAGGGAGCGGTCCTCGAGTATGCGTAACCTTCACGTCGCGGTGATCGGAGGAGGCATCATCGGTGCCGCGACCGCCCGGCAACTCGCCCTCTCGGACGTCGACGTCACGCTCTTCGAGAAGGAGGACCGGCTCGCCGCGCATCAGACGGGGCACAACAGCGGCGTCGTCCACGCCGGCCTCTACTACACGCCGGGCAGCCTCAAGGCCCGGTTGTGCAGGCGCGGGGTGGAGTTGTTGCAGGCATTCACCACGGAGAAGGGCCTGCCCTACGACGAGTGCGGCAAACTCGTCGTCGCGCTCGACGAATCGGAACTCGGCCGACTCGACGCGATCTTCTCGCGCGCCGCCGCGAACGGTGTCCCCGGTATCGGACGTATCGACGCCGACGAGATCACCGCGATCGAACCGCATGCCGCCGGGATCGCAGCACTGCACTCCCCGCACACGGCGATCATCGACTTCGTCGCCGTCACCCGCGCGCTCGCGGACGACGTCGTCGCCGCAGGGGGCACGGTGCGGACCGGCACCACCGTGACGGGCGTCCGCGACGGGGGCGAGCAGGTCGTCGTCGACGTCCCGGACGACCAGTTCGCCTTCGACCTGGTGATCACGTGCGCCGGGCTGCAGTCCGATCGACTCGCACACACCTCCGGCGACACCCGCGACCCGCGTATCGTCCCGTTCCTCGGCGACTATCTGCTGCTCGAACCCGAGGCGGCGACGAAGGTGCGCGGGTTGATCTATCCGGTGCCCGATCCCCGCTACCCGTTCCTCGGGGTGCACCTCACCCGCCGGATCGACGGGGAGGTGATGGTGGGGCCGAACGCCTTCCTTTCCTCCGGTCGCGAGAACTACCGCGGCCGGCGCGGATCGTGGCGGGATCTGCGCGACGCCGTCGCCTGGCCCGGTTTCTGGCGGTTCGCCGCTCACAATCTGCCCGCAGCGGGTCGGGAACTGCGCACGGCCGCCAGCACTCGACGGTTCGTCGCCGACGCAGCCGCGTACATGCCCGGATTGACCGTCGACGACGTGCGGCCGGGACCGCGCGGCATCCGCGCCCAGGCGATGAACTCCGACGGAGGTCTCGAGGACGACTTCGTCGTCACGGGGCACGGACGGGTCGTGCACCTGCGCAACGCTCCGTCGCCGGGGGCCACCTCGTCCATGGCGATCGCCGAGTATCTCGTCGACCGCGCACTCGACCGTATCGGCTGATCATGCGGTTCGCCGTGGACGTCACGGTTCGCGGTGGCCGGTTCGGGGCATGCAGCACGGGAACCATTCGATCGTCGGGAGGTCTTCATGGCACGAATCGCACTCTTCGGAGGACACGGCAAGGTCGCACTGCATCTCGAGCGGCTGCTGGCCGATGCCGGTCACGAGA
Source organism: Rhodococcus sp. R1101 (assembly GCF_000278445.1). Lineage (NCBI taxonomy): Bacteria > Bacillati > Actinomycetota > Actinomycetes > Mycobacteriales > Nocardiaceae > Rhodococcus > Rhodococcus sp. R1101. Next base: position 20 of record NZ_AJVB01000571.1, on the reverse strand, counting down.
CCAGTGCGTTCATCCGTAAT
>NZ_AJVB01000570.1:0-2253 GCF_000278445.1 Rhodococcus sp. R1101 | reverse complement strand
GACACCTCGACCTGGTCGTAGAAGCTCACGACCCGTCCGGTGATGGTGACGCCGAGCGCCGCGGCGAGGGCCTTGGTGCGGCGGGTGTCCTCCGCGGCGATCACGTCGGCGGTGCCGAGCGCATCGCGAAGGCGCGTCGAGGCGTCCCCCACGTCGCCCATCGGAGTGGCGGCCAGCACGAGCCGGCCCTCTCCCGGATTCGCGCCCTGGACCGGTTTGGCTGCCTGCATACGGCTCAGCCTACGATCGGGAGGTGACCGTGACGGACCGCAGCCCTTCCGAGGCCCCGGACCGTAGTCCTTCCCAGGCCTCGGACCGCCGCCTTCTCGGTCCCGGCCCGCTCGTGCCCGCACCCGATCCGCTACCCGGCGACCGGGTGCGCGGCTGGATCGTCACCGCCTTCGTCACGGCACTCGCCGCGATCACGCGGTTCACGATGCTCAACTACCCCACCGACGCGAAGACACCGGTGTTCGACGAGAAGCACTACGCCCCGCAGGGCTGGCAGGTGCTCACCGGCGGCGGGATCGAGGACAACCCCGGTTACGGGCTCGTCGTGCATCCGCCCGTGGGCAAGCAGCTGATCGCGCTCGGCGAGGCCCTGTTCGGATACAGCGCGTGGGGCTGGCGCTTCTCGGCCGCGGTCGCCGGTGTCGTGCTCGTCCTGCTGGTCGTGCGGATCGTGCGGCGGATGACCCGGTCGACGATGCTCGGTGCGATCGCCGGGCTGCTGCTCGTCGTCGACGGCGTGACCTTCGTGTCGTCCCGCCTGGGCATGCTCGACATCTTCCAAGCGGTCTTCGTCGTGGGCGCCTTCGGTTGCCTGATCGTCGACCGCGACGACGTGCGTGCCCGGATGGCTCGGGTCCACGCCGAGGGCCGTGTTCTCGACAGCGTGTGGGGTCCGCGCTTCGGTGTGCGCTGGTGGCGCTTCGGCGCGGGCATTCTGCTCGGCCTGGCGGTGGGCACCAAGTGGTCGGGTCTGTACTTCATCGCGTTCTTCGGCCTGATGTCCGTGGCCTTCGACCTCGCGGCGCGACGCGCGTACCGGGTGCAGCGCCCCTGGGTGGGGACGGCGCTGCGCGACATCGGTCCCGCGCTCTACGCCCTCGTGCTCGTTCCGCTCGGCGTGTACCTGTCGACCTACTGGGCGTGGTTCGCGAGCGAGACCGGCGTCTACCGTCACGCGGTCGGCACGCAGATCGGGCACGACGGGATGTTCTCCTTCGTGCCCGCCGCGCTGCGGTCGCTCTGGTACTACAGCGCGAGCGTCCTCGAGTTCCACTCCGGTCTGACCAACTCGGCCGGCAACCAGCACCCCTGGGAATCCAAGCCGTGGACGTGGCCGATGGGGCTGCGTCCGATGCTGTACTACTTCGCCGACGGTGAGCGGATCAGCGGGTGCGACGCCGAGCAGTGCGTCAAGGCCGTCATGCTGCTGGGAACGCCGGCGTTGTGGTGGGTGTCGCTGCCGGTACTCGGGTGGGGGCTGTGGCAGGTGCTCGTCCGCCGCGACTGGCGGTGGGCCGCGGTGCTCACCGGGTACGGCGCGGGGATCCTGCCGTGGTTCGCGAACCTCGACCGGCAGATGTACTACTTCTACGCTGTGCCGATGGCGCCGTTCCTCGTGATGGGTGTCGTGCTCGTGCTCGGCGACATCCTCGGTTCACCGCATGCGTCGAAGGAACGGCGGACGACCGGTTTGCTCGTGGTGTGCCTGTACGTCGGGCTCGTGATCGCGAACTTCGTGTGGCTGTGGCCGATCCTCACGGCTCTGCCGATCACTCCGGAGCGCTGGAACGATCAGCTGTGGCTCCCCAGCTGGCGCTGAGCGGAGCCCGTGTCCGGCGCTGAGCGGAGCTTCAGTTCGGTTCGTCGAGGACGGTGTCCTCGGTGGGCAGATCGACCTCGCGCTCTCTGCCGGAGCCGTAGCGGACGCCGTCGAACCGGCGGGCGAACCGCTCGTCGACGACCGTGAGGAAGCCCTTGAGCCGCTCGAGCAGTTCGGACAGGTGGCGGGGCACGAACGGATCGCCGAGCAGGTCGACGGTGGCGACGAGCCGGTCCTCGACGAGCACCACCTTGATGTGCGACCACGTCCGGTTCAGTTCGGTGAGCTCGGTCAGCGCGTGGGTGCGACCGCCGTCCGGCGCGGCTCCGGGGATGTCGTCCTCGGGGATCGCGTGCAACAGCGGCGCCCACAACCTGATGGAACCATTCACCTGTCGGTGAGAAGTTAGGAAAGAACATGGT
>NZ_AJVB01000569.1:0-2252 GCF_000278445.1 Rhodococcus sp. R1101 | reverse complement strand
ATCGCCGGTTTCCGGTGGGGGCTCGAGCACGACTACACGGTGCTCGTGGAGATGGACGCCGACGGCAGCCACGCCCCCGAACAGCTGCACCTGCTGCTCGAGCAGGTCGACGCCGGCGCCGATCTGGTGCTCGGCTCCCGGTACGTGCCCGGCGGCACGGTGGTGAACTGGCCGTGGCACCGCGAGGTGCTCTCCCGCGGCGGCAACATCTACTCGCGGCTCGCGCTCGGGGTGTCGATCCAGGACATCACCGGCGGCTACCGCGCCTACCGCCGGGAGGTGCTCGAGAAGCTCGACCTCGATGCGATCGCCTCGCACGGCTACTGCTTCCAGGTCGATCTGGCGTGGCGCACCCTGCAGGCCGGGTTCACCGTCGCCGAGGTGCCCATCACGTTCACCGAACGGGAGATCGGTGAGTCGAAGATGAACGGCAACATCGTGCAGGAGGCCCTCGTGCGGGTCACCGTGTGGGGATTGCGCAGCCGCCTCGCGCGGCTGCGGGCACTGCTCGGCCGGTGATGCTCTCTGCGCTGCGCGGCTGATGCGTCAGGCGCTGCGCGGCCACGGCCAGCGGGCGTCGAGTTCCTCCCCGAGCCCCAGGGCCGCGCACAACCGGCGGATGGCGGTGCAGTCCTGCACCACCGGCCGGCCCTCGCTCACCGCGATGGTGTCGGCGACGAGTTCGTCGCCGCCGGGGATGTTCTCGTGCGCGATGATCGCCGCCCAGGTGGAGGTGTCGGCGCCGGTGAACGCCGCGACCGCTGCGCCGAGCGCGTCGAGCAACCGCACCCGATCGGCGTCGTCGAGTTCGGTGAGCACCGCGGTGAGCAGGCCCCCGGCGAGGGAGGCGTGGCACAGTTCGTCGCGGCGGTGCACGGCCACCGTCGCGCGGTTCACCGGCTGCACCTGCGGGTCGGTGGTGAGCAACGCCAGATAGGCGCTGATCGAGGTTTCGGCGACGGTGGTGAACGCCAGCTGCACCAGCGCCGCCGCCCGCGGATCCTCCGCCCGGGCGACCGCGGTCCGGTGCTCCCGCACCGTGGGGCACAGCGGCAGCACCGATTCCGGTAACGCCCAGCCGCGCCGGCGGCGGGTCAGCGCGTTGGCCTGCTGATGCATGAGGGTGTGGTATTGCTCGTCGACCATCGCCTGCAGCACCCCGGTGACCACCCTGTCCGACGGGCCGAAGCCGAACACGTCGTCGGTGATCAACCCGAAGCCCGGGTTGACGACGTGCTGCTCGATGTCGACGACGCTCTTGTTGTAGGCGATCCACGCCCACGCCCGCAGCCGCGCCCGCTGCGCCTCGTCCAGCGCCAGATAGCGCCGATGCCCGGCGAACGGCAGCATCTGCTCGGGGAAGTCGGCGCGGTGCGGGTCGAACAGCGCATCGAGGTCCACCTCGGGTTTCTTCACCGCGGCGCGGCGCGGCCAGGACCGGACCAGTCCGGCGATCACCGCGCTCTCGGCCGGATCGGACGGATCGTGCTGCGGGAGTTCCGGCGCGCGCAGCTGCCCGCCCGGGGTGTCGGACTCGGTCACGTCCGGCTCCTTTCCTCGCGGGAGGACACCGCACCCGGATCCCGCGGCAGCGTCGCGAACAGCTGCGCGCACAACTCCGCGGCGGCGGGGTGCCCGTCGCCCAGCGCGGCGCGGGCCCGGTCGAGCAGCGCCGCGAAGTCGGGCAGCGCGTCGGTGGCGGCGTCGAGGTCGGCGACCGCCTCGGCGAGCGCGCGACGGGCGGTGTCGGCATACGGGTTGGTGCGCTGGATGTCGTGGTAGACCTCGGCGGTGCCGCCGGTGATGCGCGCGAGCAGCGCCCGCAGCACGGTGTGCGGGGGTGCGGCGACCCGCGCGGCGACGCCCGGCACGTCGAGCCGGTCGAGGGCGATCCCGAAGGCGAGGATCGCGGCGTGGGTGAGCACCTGCACGGCGGCGGTGAGGCGGTCGTGCTCGTCCGCGGTGGTCTCCACCACGGTGGCGCCCCGGGCGCGCAGCGCCGTCACGAACTCGTCCGCGGCCGGGGCGTCGTGGTGGCGCACCGTCAGCACCGGCCGGCCCGGCAGACCGAGATCCGGGGCGAACATCGGGTTGATGCCCAGCGCGGGTGCGCCCGGCCGGTAGGTGTGCAGCGCCGCGGCGATCGGGGTCTTCACCGACAGGGTCTCCACCAGCAGGGTGTGCGGGGGCAGCAGCCGCGCCAGCACCGGCAGGGCGGCACCGGCGATCACGTCGGGGACGGCCAAGATCAC
>NZ_AJVB01000568.1:0-2262 GCF_000278445.1 Rhodococcus sp. R1101 | reverse complement strand
AACTCGCGACGCTGCGCGAGTCCATCGGGGCGAGCGCCGACCGCCTCGACATCCAGCTCGACGAGGCGCGGCGCAGGATCGAGATGACGAAGACCGCCGAACGGACCGCCCGCAAGGCCCACGAAGCGGCGCTCGAACGAGTCGGCAAGGCCGACGCCGCCCATACGGGCGCCGAGACCGCCCTGCGGTCGGCGCTCACCGAGGCCCGGGCCGACGCCGACACACTCGCGCCGTTCGCCCGCCGCGACCTGCTGATACTGCTCGGTGTGGACACCGAACACGTCTGGCCGTCCAGCGCGGCCGCGTGGCTCGACGCCGATCAGCTCGCCTATCGGATCCGGCAGTCCCCCGACAACCCGGTCGACGTACTGCCCACCGAGGTCCTCGCACTGTTCCGTGCCCTCGACGCCGCCACCGCATCGGTCACGACCTCCGAGTCCACTCGCAAGTCCACCGCCTCGGCGCTGACGTCCGCACTGCAGGAGTTCGACGCCGAGCTCGCCCGGGGCCGCGACTACCGGCTGCACTGGGACGCCGCCGACGGCGTCACCGTCGTGCAGGTACAGGATGAACAGGGCTACACGTCCGTCGCGGCCTTCGCGCAGCGTATCGCCCGAGCGCGGCAGGAACAGGAGACCCTGCTCACCGACTCCGAACGGCGCATCCTCGAAGACGCGCTGCTCACCGGTCTCGCGCAGCAGATCCACGAGCGCACCGTCGACGCCCGCGACCTCATCGCCCGGATGGGTACCGAGATGCGGCAACGGCACATGTCCTCGGGCAACACCATCGGGGTGCACTGGGTGCTCGCCGACCATCTCGACGAGCCGGCCCGGGCGGTGTGCAAACTCCTCGACCGCGACGCGTCGATGCTGGCACCGGACGATCTCGCGGGGATCCGCGCGCATTTCGCCTCGCGGATCCGCACGGAGCGGGCCGCGCATCCGGAACGGTCGTACCCGGAGATCCTCGCCGCGACGCTGGATTACCGCCGGTGGCGGGTGTTCTCGTTCAGTCTCGTCGGTGCGGACGGCAGCGAGGACCGGCTCACCCCGGCCCGGCACTCGGCGTTGTCCGGTGGCGAACAGTCCGTCTCCCTGCACCTGCCGTTGTTCGCGGCGGCGCACGTGATGCTCGATTCGGCCGACCCGCACGCGCCGCGCCTGCTCGCCCTCGACGAGGCCTTCGCGGGTGTCGACGACACCGGTCGCAGCGAACTGCTCGGCCTGTCCGTGCAATTCGACCTCGATCTGTTCATGACCGGTTTCGACCTGTGGATCACCTATGCGGGTGTGCCGGGGTGCGCGCACTACGACCTGTCGCATTCGGTGGCCGAGCACACCGTCGCGACCACGCTGCTGGTGTGGTCGGGTGGCGAACTGCTCGCCGATCACGACGGGTCGGATCTGGAGAGCGCGCTCGGATCTCCGCGGACCCGGCGGGTCGCACGCCCGGTAGAGGGAACCTTCGAGTTCGCCTGATCGTGACGACGGTCACTGCGGCGTGTTCCGCCTCGATCGGGGCTCTCCCTGCCTCGCGGTCCTACGATCCGGAAGATGACGAGGCTTCGGGTATCCAGACTCATCGTCGGCACCGCGACCGTGGTCGGCCTGCTCCTGGGCGCGAGCCCCGCGGCAGCCGCACCGGCACCGGGCGCGCGGGTGACCGCGTCGCCGGACGGTTTCACGCTCGACGGTCGGGCTTGGTGGCCCACCGGGTTCAATGCCTACCAGCTCGCCACCGACTGGTCGGTGAACTGGGGATGCGGCGCCATGGTCGACCTCGACGCCTATTTCGGCGCGCTGCCCCCGAATTCGCTCACCCGCTTCAACCTCTTCCAGGCGCTGGCCGTCAACCGGTTCACCGGGCAGCTCGACTTCGGACCGATGGACGCGGTCTTCGCGGCCGCCGAAGCGCACGATCAGATGCTGTTGCCGGTCCTGGCACCTCAGGACGGCGCGTGCGAGGACGAGGTCTTCAAGGGACGGCAGTGGTACGTCGACGGGTGGACCGAATTCACCCCGGGTCACGAGCGGGTGGTGATGAGCTACCGCGACTGGATGCACACTGCCGTCGCCCGCTACCGGAACTCCCCGTCCCTCGCGGCGTGGGAGCTGGTCGGCGAACCGGAGACGAGTTCGTGTACCGACGCCGCGTGCCAGTGGTGGACCCGGTCGTGCGAACCCGGCGCCGCGCAGGTGCTGCGCGACTTCTTCGACACGGCCGGCGCCGAACTGCGCGCCGTCGACCCTCGCACCCTGA
>NZ_AJVB01000567.1:0-2266 GCF_000278445.1 Rhodococcus sp. R1101 | reverse complement strand
GGTAGACGGCAACCATCGCGTGTCGTTGTCCGGGGTCGTCGAGCAGGGTTCGCAGTGCCTCGAGGTATTCCGGTGGGGCCTGTCCGGTGAGTGCGAGCATCTCCCAGCTGTCGCGCTCGCGCACGAACAGAGTCCGGGTACGCGGGTCGTCCTCGCCGTCGACGAGTTCGTCGAACGCATCGACGATCGGTGACGGCAGGGGCGAGAGCCGGTCGCCTGCGCGATGGCGCTCCAGGATCGCGGCGAGAGCATCACGCTTGACCTGCAGGGTCCGGATCTGGGCATCCGCCGCCTCGAGCAGCGATTCGAGGTCTGCGGTGAGATCGGACCCGGAATCGCGGTCGTCGCCGTCGATGAAGCGGCCGCCGAGGACTGTCGCCACCGAACCCAAGGGAACACCCGACTGGGCGAGCCAGCGGATGCGCAACAGGCGCACCAGGTCGGCGAACCCGTAGTCCCGATATCCGTTGGGTGCCCGTGGGGGTTCGGGCATGAGCCCGAGCCGGTGGTAGTGCCGGACGGCCCGAACGGTGGTTCCTGCGGCCTGGGCCAAGTCGCTGATCCTCATGGCTCCAGCATCGACCCTGACGCTACGTCAGGGTCAAGTCGTGGATGCGGCGCACCTCGGGCGGGAACAACCCGAGGAGGACGGCAGTTGAGTGCAGTAAGGTAGTTGACAAATCAACTACATGACCGAGAGGGGTTACCGTGCCCGCCGTAACCGTCGACAACGTTCTCGCTCTTCCCCGCGTCGAAGAGCCCACACCCGGCGCGCTCTCGCGTCCCGTCCTGTCCGTGACCACCGCCCCGCGCGGCTTCGAAGGCGAAGGCTTCCCCGTCCGCCGTGCGTTCGCGGGCATCGAGACGAAGCACCTCGATCCGTTCATCCACATGGATCAGATGGGCGAGGTGAACTACGCGCCCGGCGAACCGAAAGGCACACCCTGGCATCCGCACCGCGGATTCGAGACCGTCACCTACATGATCGACGGCGTCATGCAGCATCGCGACTCCCACGGAGGCGGCGGCACGATCGGTGGCGGCGACACCCAGTGGATGACCGCAGGCAGCGGCATCCTGCACATCGAAGCGCCACCGGAACACCTGGTGGTCAGTGGTGGGCTGTTCCACGGCGTGCAACTGTGGGTGAACCTGCCCGAGGCCGAGAAGTTCGTCGCTCCGCGGTATCAGGACATCGGTGGCGGCGAGGTCGCCTTGTTGTCCTCGGCCGACGGTGGCGCGCTCATCCGGGTGATCGCCGGAGAACTCGACGGGCACCGCGGCCCCGGTTCGACGCACACACCGATCACCCTGTTGCACATGACCGTGGCGCCGGGAGCGAGCGTCACGCTGCCGTGGAACCCGGAGTTCAACGCGCTGGCATACGTACTCGCCGGCGATGGCGCGGTCGGACCGGAAGACCGTCCGATCCGAACCGGGCAGACGGCCGTCTTCGGCAGAGGTGAGAGCCTGACCATCTCTGCTGCCGCCATGCAGGATTCGCGTACCGACGCGCTCGAGGTGTTCGTGCTCGGCGGCAAGCCGATTCGTGAACGCGTCGTCATGGCAGGTCCGTTCGTCATGAACACCCGGGCCGAGATCATCGAGGCGATGGACGACTTCCACGCGGGGCGTTTCGGGTCGATTCCTGCCGTGCGCGGCTCGGACGAGAAGGCCTAGACGTACCGGTCGCCCAGGGCCTCGCCCGCCGGAATGAAGATCCGGCGGGCAGGCAACCGGTACCGGCAACACCTCCGCTGGATCGACACCCGCCAGGGTTTCCCGTTCGCCGGGAACTTCGATCTCGCGATCCATGCGCACGCTCCGTTGACGGTGCGCCTCGTCCAGATGTGGATTCCGCCGGACACCGCCGGTATCGAACCGAGTTACGAGGAACTGCCCGTCGCGGAGGAACTCGCGAGGGTAGGACCGGGCTTCACAGAGACGTTGCCCTCCGCGGCACTCGACGGACGAGACCGATCAGCAAATCGTGGCGAGCACACCTCCGCCACCTTCCCACGTGCCCATGAGGCCGGGACCGGCAAGCTCCACGACCGTCGGCAGGTGATGCACAACGATCGTGATACCCGCTGTGCCGATATGCGTCCGACTGTCGCTCTCATCGGTTGCATCGATTGTTGTGACTGCAGGGACCTCGATGCCCTCGGCACCACTTCCCCGAACGCGAACAGTTCCGGCGACCTTCCTCGGTTTGCCCCCGTCGACGTGGACATAGTGTTCGGCTTCGCTTCCGCCACTGCAGATC
>NZ_AJVB01000566.1:0-2274 GCF_000278445.1 Rhodococcus sp. R1101 | reverse complement strand
TCGCGGCCTGGGTATTCGGGGAGCCGGTGTATCCATGCCGTTCAAGGAAGCGGTGTTGCCCCTCGTCGACGTGCTGCACGACTCCGCGCGCGCCATCGAGTCGGTGAACACGATCGTCAACGACGACGGAGTCCTGCACGCCTACAACACCGACTACCAGGCGGTGAGCGATCTGCTCGTCGGGCACGGTGTCGATTCCACCCTGCCGGTCACGGTGGTGGGCAGCGGCGGAATGGCGAAGGCCGTGACAGCGGCGCTGCGCCACAACGGATTCACCGACGGAACGATCGTCGCCCGCAACGAGGACACCGGACGGCCCCTCGCGCGCAAGTACGGCTACGAGTGGCGCGCCGACACACGCGACGTCGCGCCCGGTCTGATCGTCAACGCCACCCCGATCGGGATGGCCGGCGGGACCGAATCGGGCGACCTGCCCCTCCCCCACGATTTCGTCGCCGCGGCGTCCACGGTCTTCGACGTCGTGGCCGTCCCGCCGGACACCCCGCTCGTCCGGTTCGCCCGCGAGCACGGCATCCCGGTGATCACAGGCGACGAGGTCATCGCGTTGCAGGCCGCGCTCCAGTTCGAGCTCTACACGGGCGTGACGCCGACGCGCGAGCAAGTGCGCCGCGCGTCGGAGTACTCCCGCTCCTGATCGATCGGCGCCCCGGGGACGGCCGGTCGTCGGACGATCCCACCCTGTTCGCGGCCGTCGAGCACGACCGCGGTCTCTTCTCCGGAATACTTCTGCGGGTCCCGTTTCCGGCCGGACACCGGTCAGCCGCCGGTGGCGACCTCCCGTGCCGGATCGGCCGACCACTGCGACCACGAGCCCGGATACAGGGCGGCGTCGATGCCCGCGATCTCGAGTGCGGCGATCTCGTGTGCGGCGTTGATACCCGACCCGCAGTACACGGCGACGTCGGTGCGCTTCACACCGAGCTTCGAGAAGCGGTGCGCGAGCTGATCCGCGGGCAGGAACGAGCCGTCCTGCCGAAGGTTCTCACCGGTCGGCGCACTGACCGCACCGGGGATGTGGCCGGCGCGGCGGTCCACCGGTTCCTCGGCGCCGCTGTAGCGCGCGTAGGCCCGCGCGTCGAGCAGAACCCCGTGAGTGGCGAAGGCCGCGGCCTCGTCCGGGCCGATCGTCGGCATGTGACCGGGACTCAACGTCACGTGGCCCGGCTTCCGCTCACCGCCCGGGCCCGCGGCGAGCGGGTGTCCGCCGGCGATCCACGCCTGCAGTCCGCCGTCGAGCAACCGCACCTCGGAATGCCCGGCCCAGCGCAACAACCACCACGCGCGGGCAGCGGCGAGATCACCGGTGTCGTCGTACGCGACGACGGGCGTTCCGTCGTCGATCCCCCATCGGCGCGCGGCGGCCTGGAAGCGATCGATGTCGGGCAGCGGATGACGGCCGAGCTCGGGTGCGGGCGGGGCGGCGAGTTCCTCGTCCAGGTCGACGTAGACCGCGCCGCTGATGTGACCTTCGTGGAATCGGTCCCGTCCGTGCTTGTCGCCGAGTGCCCAGCGGACGTCGAGTATCACCGGAGATCGACCCTGCTCGATCATCTCGGCGAGCTCGACGGTGGTGAGGAGAACGGCAGTATCGGACATGACCCGATCCTGACACGAACCGCACACGGCGTTCCGGCTTTGGGGCGACACGCCGTGCATGCTGCGACGACCCCTCGGCGAACACGCCCCGTACACGTCCGATTCGAGGGTTTTGCGTCTCGGTTCGGGATTGGCGTGAGGGTTGGTCGGATTTGCCGTGCCGAGAGCACTATCGTCGAGACGTGAGCAACCGCCAGCCGACGAGCCCAGCCGCCCCGCCTGAGCCGGAGCAGTTCCCGGTGTTGTGGCCCATGCAGACACGTTGGGCCGACAACGACCATTACGGCCACGTCAACAACGTCACGTACTACTCGTACTTCGACTCGGCGGTCAACGGGTGGCTCATCTCCACCACCGGTGTCGACATCCGCGAACTCGACGCGATCGGGGTGGTGGCCGAGACCTCCTGCCGATATCTCGCCGAACTGTCCTTCCCCGACCGCCTGCAGGTCGGATTGGCGGTCGAACGTCTGGGCACCCAGTCGATCACGTATTCGCTCGCAATCTTCCGGGAATCCGACGACGCGCTGATCGCCGCCGCGACCGGCCGTTTCGTCCACGTCTACGTCGATCCGCAGACGCGCCGTCCCGTCCCCGTCCCGGACCAGATCCGCAAGGCCGCCGCTCAGCTGGCCACCCCGAGCGCCGGCCGGTAGC
>NZ_AJVB01000565.1:0-2277 GCF_000278445.1 Rhodococcus sp. R1101 | reverse complement strand
AGAACGGTTAGCGGCGCACGCCGCGGCCGGTGGCGGCCTTGACGACGAACAACAGGACGACCGCGCCGAGGAGGCAGGTCAGGAAGCTGAAGATCAGTCCGCCGCCTTCGACATCCACGCCGAAGACCTTGAGCAGGAAGCCACCGATCAAGCCGCCGATGACGCCGACAACGACGTTGAGGAGAATGCCCTGCTGGGCGTCGGTGCCCATGATCTTGCTACCGATCCAGCCGGCGAGACCACCGATGATGATCCAACCGAGGATTCCGAGTCCGAGCATGTGCAGTCCTTTCGTGAACACTGGCTAGTTCGACTCACCTCGAGTACCCAGTCGTCCCATCAGTCACACCTCTCACTTCTGAGAACTTTCGGAGTGGCACACTCGTGCGCATGACCCAGCCTCCCGTCACGATCACCGTCACCGGTCATGCCGAACGCACCGTCGCACCCAACCGGTGCACGGTGGTGTTGCGCGCGCACGCCGATGGCGCGTCGCGCAAGCAGGCTGCAGAACCGGTGGCCGCGGCTGTCGCCACGATCACCGGTCTCGTGACCGAATTGCGGGAGTCTTCCCCGAGCCCGGTGAAGAGGTGGACCTTCGATCGGGTACGCCACAGTCGGCGGCGCCCGTTCAGCCGTGAGGGCAAGAATCGGCCCTGGGTGTACAACTCGTCGGCGTCGATCACCGTGACCTTCCACGAGTTGGACGCGGTGGGTACCTTCGTCGAGCAGGTTGCGGCGCTCGAAGTGGTCACCGTCGCCGATATTCGTTGGTGGATCACCCGCAAGGCTCAGCAGAAACGACTCGCGCGGGTCCGCGATCTCGCCGTGGGCGACGCACTGGTCAAGGCGAAGGCATACACGGCATCGTTGGGCCTCAACACGATTCGCGCTGTGGCCATCGCCGATCCGGGCATGCTCGGGTCCCAGCCCTCCCCCGTCCACACGACGGGCGCTCCCATGATGCACACCGCGATGTTGCGGTCGGATGCGATGGGCGCGCCCGAGTCCGCCGAGCCCGAGTTGGTGTTCGAACCCGACCGCGTCACTCTCACCGCCGACGTCGAGGCACGCTTCGAAGCCCGTTGAGCGCGCCACATGTCCGATTCCTTGCGCGAGTTGTACAGACGGTGGCACGATGCCACCACGCCGCCGATTCGCGCGGCCACAATCGAATAAGGCCCGCCAGGAGCTGCAACTCCCGACGGGCCGGATGTCCGACTGATCAAGGAGTCGAACGTGGGTCAGAATACCCTGGCCGGCGGGGTGCGTCGTGGACCGCGCCTGGCCGCCGATTTCACCGTTCTCAGCAACGCTGTCATCACCGATGAGCGGCTGTCCTTCCGCGCCCGGGGCGTGCTCGTCTGGTTGCTGTCCAAACCCGACGACTGGCGCACCCGCGCCGACTCGATCGCGGCCCAGTCGCCCAGGGAAGGACGCGACGCGATCCGATCCGCACTGCGCGAGCTCGCCGATCTCGGCTACCTGGTGCGCGAGAAGATCCAGAACGAGCTCGGCCAGTGGATCACCATCCAGACCGTCTACGAACGTCCCGTCACCGACCCGGCACCTGAGAATCCGACCCGCGGCGGCGCGGACAGCGGCGCCCCAGGCGTTCTTGAAAGTACCGATCTACCAAGGACGGAAACCAACCGCACTCCGCGCGTCGCGAAGGAACCGCTGAGTCCGGCGATGGTCGAGCTCGCAGCGGCCTGCAGGCGAGCCGAACTCACCGCGACATTCGTCTACCTCGAACCCGATGCGGCAGCGGCGATCGAAGCCCTCATCGCTACGCACGGGGTGGCAATGCTTGTCGCAGCGGCGAAATCCGTGCACAGACCGGGCAATCCGATGCGCTTGGCGCACGGATGGTTGCCCTTGTGGCGGTCGCTGCCGACACCCCGTGTCACCCAACCGAAGTGCGACGACTGCGACGAGTACGGGTGGCTGCCCGACGAAGAGCACGGACAGGCCGTGCGGTGCGGGTGGCGGGTCCCGGCTGCGGCCTGAGGTTCGTTGCGAAGGTACCCGGATCGAATTTCCCGTCGACGACGGGGTGCTGTCGGGACTCGATCTCGGCGGCCGAGGCCCGGGGGTGCCGTTGCTCTCCAACCGCATTCTCATCGACGAAATCCCTCCTCGACGCGTTCCGTTACCCACATCCACACCCGCTCGCACGAAAGGCGTCCCTTGTGTCGTGAAGAGACGTCACCTATCGGGTCGAGATCAGAAATCGGGGAGGGAACTTCCCGGTCGGGCGCAAATCACCGGCGGACC
>NZ_AJVB01000564.1:0-2284 GCF_000278445.1 Rhodococcus sp. R1101 | reverse complement strand
GGTGGCTCCTTTCGACCGCGCCCATCGGCAGGCGCAGAATGCGTTGGCGAACGCCTTCGAGATCCGCCAGCGTCTCGACGACGACATCCCCGAGACACCCGACCAGCAACGCGACATGCTCGTGCAGCTGATCTCCTCGTGCGGGCAGGCCGACCGCGAACTCGAAGCGCAGGTCGAGGCATTCGACACGATGCGTGATCTGCTGCTCGATGCCCCGGCCCGTCTGGACGGCCTCACCCAGCGGGCGATCGCACTGCAGGCACGCATCCCGGAGGCCGAACGGATACTCGCGCAGTTGCACTCGGAGTTCCCCGCCGGTGCACTGACCCCGGTGGTGGACAACGTCTCACTCGCGCGAGAGGAGATCGCGTTCGCCGAGAACGCGATCGATCAGGGCCGCACCGCGGTGGCGCGACCGGTCGGCGAGCAGGGCGACGCCGTACGGGCGATCCGCGAAGCCGAGCGCGCCCTCGGTCATGCCGCGACGTTGCTCGACGCGCTCGATCATGCGGCCGAGGACATCCGACGCGCCATCGCGACACTCCCGGCGGCGATGGAGGATGCGGAGCAGGGCGTGGCGGACGCGAAACAACTCGTCGAGGCCGGCGGTCCCGCACTCGTCGACGCTCTGAAGGCCGTGCAGGAGGCACTCGAACACGCGCGCGCCGAACAGCACACCGACCCGCTGGGCAGCTTCACACGGGTCGTCGAGGCCGACGCGCGTCTCGACGAGCTGCGTGCCAGGACGCGGCAGGCCGAGCAGCAGGCCGCCGAGATGCGTCGCCGTCTCGAGCAGGACCTGGGCGCGGCGCAGGCGCAGGTCACCGCTGCCGCCGACTTCATCGGGACGCGTCGCGGGGTCGTCGGCGCGAAGGCCCGCACGCGTCTGTCGGAGGCCCAGCGCCACCTGCAGGCTGCGAGACAGGCCGCGGATTCCGATCCGGCCGCCGCCATCCAGTACGCGCGGACCGCTGCGTCGCTCGCGGTGGAGGCGCTGCGCAGCGCCCAGAACGACGTGCAGCGCTGGGACTATCAACAGCGCCCGCCGCGCGGCGGGTCGTCGGGTGGCAACATCGCCGGGGCCGTGCTCGGCGGCATCCTCATCAACAGTGTGCTCAACAGCGGGCGCGGCGGTGGCTTCGGCGGTGGTGGTTTCGGCGGAGGCGGCTTCGGGGGTGGCGGTTTCGGCGGGTCGAGCGGCGGACGCTTCTAGACCGTGCGCCCGATCGCGGCACGCGCACCGGGCACCGGCCTGGAATCGGTGATCCTGCACACCCGCCGCGGTGACGAAACCCGTTTCCGGGACGTGGACTTCGAGTACATCGATCGGCGCTCGACCTGAGCGCTACGAAACGCTCGGCTACGAAACGGCAGATGCCCTCCGGTCCGTCGGGACCGGAGGGCATCTGTGTCGATCAGGTCGGTCAGCAGCCGAGCAGGCGTTGCGCGAGATAACCCTCGACCTGGTCGAGGCTCACGCGCTCCTGCGCCATGGTGTCGCGTTCGCGGATCGTGACGGCCTGGTCCTCGAGAGTGTCGAAGTCGACCGTGATGCAGAACGGGGTACCGATCTCGTCCTGGCGACGGTAGCGGCGGCCGATCGCGCCGGCGTCGTCGAACTCGATGTTCCAGTTCTGGCGCAGCTTCGCGGCGAGGTCCTTGGCCTTCGGGCTCAGGTCCGCGTTGCGGCTGAGCGGCAGCACGGCCGCCTTGACCGGTGCGAGGCGTCGGTCGAGGCGCAGCACGGTGCGCTTGTCGACACCGCCCTTGGCGTTGGGTGCCTCGTCCTCGGTGTACGCGTCGACGAGGAAGGCCATGAGCGAGCGGGTCAGGCCGGCCGCCGGTTCGATGACGTACGGCGTGTAGCGCTCGTTGGTGGCCTGATCGAAGAAGCTCAGGTCGGTGCCGGAATGCTTCGAGTGCGTCGACAGGTCGAAGTCGGTGCGGTTCGCGACACCCTCGAGCTCACCCCACTCGCTGCCCTGGAAGTGGAAGCGGTACTCGATGTCGACGGTGCGCTTCGAGTAGTGCGACAGCTTCTCCAGCGGGTGCTCGTACAGGCGCAGGTTGTCCTTGTTGATGCCCAGATCGGTGTACCAGTTCATCCGGTAGTCGATCCAGTACTGGTGCCACTGCTCGTCTTCGCCCGGCTTGACGAAGAATTCCATCTCCATCTGCTCGAACTCGCGGGTGCGGAAGATGAAGTTGCCGGGCGTGATCTCGTTGCGGAAGCTCTTGCCGATCTGGCCGATGCCGAACGGCGGCTTCTTACGCGAGGTGGTGA
>NZ_AJVB01000563.1:0-2283 GCF_000278445.1 Rhodococcus sp. R1101 | reverse complement strand
CGGGCACCGAGCCCGAAGACGGCGCGCAGGCGTCTGCGACACCCGTGGTGCCGTGCGCCCAGCTGATCACCGGCCATCCGCCTTCCGGAACCTCGCCCGCAGGTACGGACACCGAGCCGGACACGACGACGTCCTGGCCCATCGGCCCCTGGGACAGGTAGGTGATCTGTTCGCTGCGCCCGGCGCCGGGCAGTTTCGGAGGCCCCGAGAGTGATCGGCTCGTCAGCAGAGCTCCGTGTTCGCGGCCGTCGGTGACCGGATCCGGTTCGGCGGCGGAACCGCAGGCCGTCAACAGGCTTGCCGCCGTAAGGGCTGCGAGTAAGGAGATTCGCCGGGGGAAATCGGTGCGCATCGTGCTCCTCCTGAACCGATCACGAGATTAGGTCAAATGACCTAATCGAGGAAGGTAGCACTCTCGTATGCTCACGTCCATGCCTGCACCCAGTACCCGAGAGGCACTTCTCGACGCCGCCGAACGTCTGGTCGCCGAGCGTGGCCTGGCCGGTGTCTCGGTTCGCGAGGTGATCCGGGAAGCCGGTCAGCGCAACAACGACGCGGTGAAGTACCACTTCGGATCCTGGCACGGACTGCTGATCGACCTGTGGGCCACCCGCGCTGCCGGAGACGGGTTCGCCCGGGAACTGCACGAGACCGCGAAACACGCACAGGATCGCCTGCCCGCGCTGGTGGAAGCCTATGTACGCCCGTTCGTCCGGGAAGTTGCCGCCCGTAACCCCTCCTATTGGGCCCGGTTCAACGAACAGTGGTTGGCGGGCATCCGCAGCGACTTCGTCGCCTCCCCGCAGCCCCTGGTCCCCGACGACCCGGCCTATCCTGCGATCCCCGGACTGGAAGGACTGAAGGAGCTCTTCTCCGACCTGGCTTCCGAACTCGGGCATCTACCCCCCGAACAGCGCAAAGCTCGCGTGGCGCTGGCTGCGCGATTCGTGGTGTCCGCGCTGGCGTCCTGGGAACGCGACCAGGTTGCGGGAGTGTGGCGCGACCTGGTCATGTTCGAGGACGAGCTGTGCGCGTTGATGCTCGCTGTTCTCCATGCCGACGCCGGCCGGAGGTGAGGAATGTCGACCGGCATGGGCCACCGCGTGCCGCCCTGCCGCGGAGCAAAGGCGCCGCGGCAGCCGGTGACCGCGCTGCGGGGGCAGAGTTCCCCGGATCGTTCCGGGCAACCGACCGACCGGACGTTCACGATGTGGACGATGTCGAGAACCTTCGCCCGTACCCCGAGCCGTCCGTCGGAAGGTCGGAGGAGGGGAGCAGGGTTCCGTTACGCATCCGGTAGGCGCGATCGACGAGAGCGAGTTGGTTCAGGTCGTGGGTGACCATCACGATCGCAACATCGCGGTCCCGGCTGAGATCGGCGAGCAGAGTCACGACCTCCCGGCTGCGTTCCTCGTCGAGCGCCGAGGTGGGCTCGTCGACCAGCAGTACCGAAGGATCGTTCATCAGACCGCGGGCGATGGCGACCCGTTGCCGTTGACCTCCCGACAGTTGGTGGGGACGCCGATCCAAATGTTCCTCGAGACCCAGCGAGCACAACAGATCCCTGGCGCGCGTGCTGCTCTCGCGAACCGATCCGCCGGCGAGGTGGGTCATCATCTGCAGTTGTTCGACGGCGGTCAGCGACGGCAGCAGATTCGACTGTTGGAACACGAATCCGAGTTTGTCGCGCCGTACGGTGGTGCGCTCGTCGCGACCCAGTCCCGTCATGTCGCTGCCGTCGATGACGACGCGGCCGGCGTCGGGGGTGATGAGCAGGCCGGCGACGGCGAGCACGCTCGACTTACCGGACCCGGACGGACCGGTCACGGCGACGAACTCGCCGCGCCGGACCTCGAGATCCACCTCGTCGAGGACGCGTCGGCGCTCGTCGCCGTCGGGGTATGTGAGGACGATGTCGTGTAAGGAGATGCTCATATCGGAGTCCTTCGGGTTCGTGGAGTGGCTCATCGGGCGGTTGCGAGCGCGGTGAGGGGGTCGACCTTGGCGATACGGGCCAGGGAGGCGGCCGCGCCGATCATGCCCGTGGCCACGAGGACGAGGAACGGAACCACGGTGGTCGAGATCGAGAGGGAGAACGGGACGACCTGTGCGGCAACGAGTCCGAGACCGAGTGCGGCCACGGTACCGAGCCCGGCTCCCAGCACGAGCACGATCAGGCTCTGGCCGAGGGCATCCCGGAGCAGATAGCGGGTGGATGCACCGACGGCTTTGAGTACGGCGAGGTCCTGGCTGCGCTGGATCGTCCACACGGTGAAGAAGGCG
>NZ_AJVB01000562.1:0-2294 GCF_000278445.1 Rhodococcus sp. R1101 | reverse complement strand
TGTTCGGTGGCCTGGGTGAGTCGCCGTTCGGCTTCCTGCGTGGCTTCCTCGAGACGGCGTTCGGCTTCGGCCTTGCTCGTCCGTTCGAGTTCGTCGAGGGAGCCGAGCACCTTGGTGCGGCGTTCGGCCATCGTGATCTCGAAGTCCTGCTGCACCTGCTCGCGCTTGGCCTCGGCTTCGGCGGCGAGTCGCTCGGCTTCCGCGCGGGCCGCGGCGACGATCCGTTCGGCCTCCGCGCGGGCCGCGGTCATCGTCCGCTCGTGCTCGGCCGCGAAGGCGACGCGGGTGTCCTCGAGTTCGGCGAGCTTCTTCTCGTAGTCGCCCCGGAGGCGGATGCCCTCCTGCTCCGCGAGCGAGATCATCTCGGCGGCGTCGGCCTCGGCGCGGGCACGCAGCTCGGAGGCCTCGTCGGAGGCGAGCCGCAGCATCCGTGAGATGCGGTCGCTCATGCCCTCTGCGGTGGTGGGAGGCACCGACAGCCGGTCGACGTCCTTGCGGAGTTCGTCGATTTCGTTGCGGGCGTTCTCGAGCTGACGGGCCAGATCGCGGGCCTGCGCGGCGGCGGCGTCGCGGTCGGTGGCGGTCACGCGCAGCTCGGCTTCGAACCGGGCGAAGTAGTTGGTCACCTCGTCGCGGTCGAAGCCCTTCCGCACGATGGAGAACGGCAGGTGGCTGGGTGCGCGATCACGATCGAAGACCATGGAGACAATCTACCCGTTGGATGCGGGTACGACCCGGATGCGCTCCCGCCCCATCCGTGTTCGGGAGCGCATCCGGAAGGGCCGTCAGTGAGCGGGATGCGCTGCGGGCTCGACGAGCTCGACGAGGACGCCGCCCGCGTCCTTCGGGTGCAGGAAGTTGATGCGTGAGTCGGCGGTGCCGCGACGGGGTGCGTCGTACAGCAACCGGACGCCGCGCTCACGAAGCGCCGTGGAGACGGCGTCGATGTCGGAGACGCGGTAGGCGAGCTGCTGCAGACCCGGGCCGTTGCGGTCGATGAACTTCGCGATCGTGGAGTTCTCGTTCAGCGGGGCGAGCAGCTGGATCATGGTGGACCCTTCGGGGGTCCCCGGAACGGCCAGCATCGCCTCGCGCACGCCCTGCTCTTCGTTGACTTCCTCGTGGGTGGACACGAGGCCGAGGTTCTCGGCGTACCAGGTGAGAGCGGCATCGAGGTCGGGAACTGCGATGCCGACGTGGTCGATTGCGGTGACGAGCCCGGAAGCGAGAACGGACGCTGCCGGAGAGGATGTGGGAGAGGTCTCGGTCATGCTCTAGACGGTAGCGGTACCGTTGAGTGCACTCCTACCGGGATTCAGGTGAATACCGGTGGAGTTTTCCGATCACATGCCGATCTTTCGGAGGAATGTCCCGTGAGCAGTTCTGTCATCGTCGCCGGAGCCCGTACGCCCATGGGGCGCCTGCAGGGTTCGCTCAAGGATTTCTCCGGATCGGATCTCGGTGGCGTGGCGATCGCCGGTGCGCTCGAGCGCGCCGGTGTGGCCCCTGAGCAGGTCGAATACGTCATCATGGGCCAGGTGCTCACCGCCGGCGCCGGCCAGATCCCGGCCCGTCAGGCCGCCGTCGCCGCCGGCATCCCGATGAACGTGCCGGCGCTGACCATCAACAAGGTGTGCCTGTCCGGTATCACCGCGATCGCGATGGCCGACCAGCTGATCCGCGCGGGCGAGTTCGACGTCGTCGTCGCCGGCGGCCAGGAGTCGATGAGCCGGGCCCCGCACATGCTCGAGAAATCCCGCGCCGGCTTCAAGTACGGCGATGTGACCCTGCGCGACCACATGGCCTACGACGGCTTGCACGACATCTTCACCGACCAGGCGATGGGCAACCTCACCGAGTCGGCCAACTGCGGCGATCGCTTCGTCTCCCGCGACGAGCAGGACGCCTTCGCCGCCGCCTCGCACCAGAACGCCGCCCGAGCCTGGAAGGACGGCCTGTTCGACGACGAGGTCGTGCCGGTGTCGATCAAGCAGCGCAAGGGCGAGCCGATCGTCTTCGCCGCCGACGAGGGCATCCGCCCGGAGACCACCGCCGAATCGCTCGGGGCGCTGCGTCCGGCGTTTGCGAAGGACGGCACCGTCACCGCCGGGTCGGCCTCGCAGATCTCCGACGGTGCCGCGGCGGTCGTCGTGATGAGCAAAGCCAAGGCCGAACAGCTCGGCCTGAGCTGGATCGCCGAGATCGGCCGCCACGGTGTCGTCGCCGGACCGGACTCGACGCTGCAGTCGCAGCCGGCACGGGCGATCGCCACGGCCTGCGAGCGTGAGGGCATC
>NZ_AJVB01000561.1:0-2299 GCF_000278445.1 Rhodococcus sp. R1101 | reverse complement strand
GCCACCCTGAACTTCGGAACCGCCGCGCCGGAGGTCATGGAGCTGCACAGCGGCGCGTGCCGCGTCCGGCTGGCCGGCAGTGAGGAATGGGCGTCCTACGGTGCCGGCGATTCGTTCTCGGTGCCGGGCGATTCTTCATTCGACATCGAGGTCACCGAAGCCGTCAGCTACGTCTGCCACTACGGCTGACCGCACTTCGACAGACGAAACGCTCCCACCGAGTGCGGTACTCGGTGGGAGCCTCTCCATTCGTGCCGCCCAGGACCGGACGATCGCTACGAGGGAGCCCCGCTCAGCCGGTGATCTCGGCCCGATCGGGTTCGGTTCCGGTCTGTGCCTTCCGCTGCGACGAGGCGTGACCGACGAACATCGCCGACGCCACGATCCCGATGATCAGGACCGTCGCCGGCAGGAGCATCGACTGGCTCAGCGCAGTGCTGAACTTCTCGGCGATCTGCTCCGGGAGAGCGTTTCCCATCGCGGCGCTGCTTCCCTCGCCGGTCTGCACTTCGCCCAGTCCCTGCGCGGCCATCCGCGACGAGATCAAGGCACCGATCGCGGCACTGCCCAGCACCGAACCGACCTGGCGGGTGGTGTTGTAGATGCCGGCACCGGCGCCCGCCTGATGGATGGGCAGGTTGTGGGTTGCGGTCGACGCCAGCGGTGCCCAGATGCAGGAATTGGACACGCCGGTAACGGCGGCGATGATCAGGAACAGCACGATGGGACTGTCCGGCGTCATCAGCACCGCGAAGCCGAAGACCGACGCCGAGAACACCGTGAAGCCGATGGTGGGCAGGACCCGCGGCGGCATCCTGTCGGAGAACTTGCCGACGAGCGGTGCGGTCAGGCCGGTGACGATCGCCATCGGGGCGAAGATCAGGGCTGCTCGCGTGGGGGAGAATCCGCGGACGGTCTCGAGATAGAAGTAGGCCGGGACCATCAGGGCGGTCATGGCTGCGCCCATCGACGAGATCGCGATGTTCGACATCGAGAAGTTCCGGTCGCGGAACAGGCTCAGCGGCACCAACGGTTCACCCTTGTTGCGGGCCTGATTGACCACGAACAGCACCATCACCGCGATACCCGCGACGATCATCACCCACGTCCAGACGTCCCAGTCCCGGCTGGATCCTTCCTGGATTCCGAAGACCAGCAGGAACAGACCGATACCGCTGAGGATCACACCGACGACGTCGAACTTGTGCGGTTGGGTTTCGAGGCTGGGCACCAGCCACGCCGCCGATGCGAACGCCACGACACCGATCGGGACGTTGATGTAGAAGATCCAGTTCCAGCCCTGCCAGTCCACCAGCACACCGCCGACGAGGGGGCCGAGCAGTGAGGCCAGGCCGGCGACAGCGCCCCACAGACCCATGGCCGCACCCCGCTTGTCCGGCGCGAACGTGCGGGTGATGATCGCCATCGTCTGCGGCGTCATCAACGCCGCGCCGAGTCCCTGGACGGCGCGGGCGGCGATGAGAATTTCGATCGAGCCGGAGGTCGCGCACCACAGCGATGCCGCGGTGAACACGACCAGGCCGGCGAGGTAGACGTTCTTCGGCCCGAACCGATCGCCGAGGCGACCGGTGAACAACAGGGGCACCGCATAGGTCAGCAGGTAGGCGCTGGTCACCCAGACGACTTGATTGATGTCTGCCTGCAGGTCGGTCATGATCGCCGGGTTGGCCACCGCAACGATGGTCAGGTCCAGCAGGATCATGAAGAACCCGACCACCAGGGCCGACAGGCCCCACCACGGATTACGTTCGGTTTTCATCGATGTCGTTCCTGTCCGTACCGGTCGAGCACGACCGGCGATCCATTGGTTCGAGATGTCACGGTTCGGTCGACGCCCGCGACCGCCCCGGGTCGCCTACGGCGCTTCTTCTCCGCCATTCGGCGAGAGTCTCCTCGGTCAACGCCGCGCTCCAGTCGCGGCCGGGATCGCGAGGCGGGTCCGGGATCCGCGCGCCTCCGGCGTCGAAGTTCTGCCACGCGAGAGAGCCGTCACGGATCTCGCCGATCAGGCGCCGCAACCATTCCGTTTCGTGAGCGGTTCTGTCGCGGAGGAAGTCGACGGCCACCCAGTACCGCCGGGGCACGTCGTTGTCGACGGCCCAGGCACGGATGGCGTCCAGTTCGACGAGATCGTCCCCGAGACGATCGATGCGTTCACCGAGCAGGGCGACGACCTCGTCGGCCGGCAGATTGTGCGATTCGGCGAGGCCGAGAGGGAATATCGGATACTCGCGAGCCGGTCGACGGATGATCTCGGCGATGCGGGCGCGCACGGCCT
>NZ_AJVB01000560.1:0-2302 GCF_000278445.1 Rhodococcus sp. R1101 | reverse complement strand
TTCATGGAGCATCTGGTGGACGGCGATCTGGCATCCAACCAACACAACTGGCAGTGGACCGCGGGCAGCGGCACCGACGCCGCCCCGTACTTCCGGGTGTTCAACCCGACGCGGCAGGGCGAGAAGTTCGATCCGACGGGTGAATACGTGCGCAGATGGGTACCCGAACTGCGGAGCGTCGACGGCGCTCGTGTGCACAGTCTGCCCGACGGCCCTCCGGACGGATATCCCGAAGCGGTCGTCGATCACGCACACGAACGTCGGGTCGCTCTGGACAGATACGAGCGAATTCGCTCACCCCGATGAGAAAGACGGCGAAACGACCCATCCGATCGTGTCGGTGCTCCGAACAACTTCTGGACGGACACCGTGTTCGCCGTAGAACCAACGAAAGGACACCGCAGTGCGCGCACTCGTCGAAACCGCTTTCATGGCCATCCACACCCCGCTCGTCGAGGCATACACCTTCCTGATCAGCGTCCTTCCTGCTTGAGTGGATACGGCGCCGGGGCCCGCTCCGGCGCCGTGACCACGGGGACGGCATCGGCAACGGGAGGCACAGTATGGGGATCGAGTTCTCGAGTGTCGTCGACGCACCGCGCGACGACGTGTTCGACTGGCATTCTCGTCCCGGCGCCATATTCCGCCTGATCCCACCCTGGCAACCGATGAACGTCGTCGCCGAGGCCGATTCCCTCGAATCCGGCACGGCCGTCCTCGGTCTCCCCGGCGGACTGCGGTGGATCTCCCGGCACGATCCCGAGGACTACGATCCGCCCGCACGTTTCGTCGACGAACTCTCGCACGACGGTCTGCTGTCGCGTCCCGCCACCGCGATCGGTTCGTGGCGGCACGAACACCTTTTCGACGCCGTCGGCGAGTTCCGTACCCGCGTCACCGATCGCGTCGTCACACCGGTGCCGGGTCGCTTCCTCACTCAGACCTTCCGTTACCGCCACCGCCAGCTCGCCGATGACCTTGCGAGCCACCGCTGGTCGCACGCGCAGGGCATCCGGCCGGCGACCGTCGCGGTGACCGGGTCGAGCGGCCTCGTGGGCACCGCCCTGACGGCCTTCCTGTCCACGGGCGGATATCACGTGATCCGGCTCGTCCGCCGACCGTCGCGGCGACCGGACGATCGACACTGGGATCCCCACGATCCGGCGCCCGACCTGCTCGAAGGTGTCGACGCCGTCGTCCATCTGGCGGGTGCCTCGATCGCCGGCCGGTTCACCGACTCGCACAAGGCCGCAGTCCGCGACAGCCGGATCGAGCCGACACGACGGCTCGCCGAACTCGCCGCGAGAACACCCAACGGCCCCGCGACCTTCGTCTCCGCGTCCGCGATCGGCCTCTACGGCTACGATCGCGGCGACACCCCGCTCGACGAGCACGCCTCCCGCGGAACCGGTTTCCTCGCCGACGTCGTCGCCGACTGGGAGGCCGCCACGCGTCCCGCGGAGAAGAAGGGCCTGCGGGTCGTGCACGTACGCACCGGCATCGTCCAGACACCCCGCGGCGGCACACTGCAATTGATGCGGCCACTGTTCGCGAGCGGTCTCGGAGGCCGGCTCGGCGACGGCCGGCAATGGTTCTCCTGGATCGACATCGACGACCTCGTCGACGTCTACCACCGCGCGCTCACCGATCCCGCCCTGGCCGGACCGGTGAACGCCGTTGCGCCGCAACCGGTGCGCAACGAGGAGTACACGCGGGTGCTGGCATCGGTGCTGCACCGTCCGGCCCTGCTGCCCGTCCCCGGTTTCGGACCCCGATTGCTGCTCGGCGAGGAGGGCGCGCGCGAGGTCGCCCGGGCCGACCAGTTCGTCGTCCCGAAGGCCTTGCTCGACATCGGGTATCGATTCCGGCGCCCCGATCTCGAAGCATCGCTGCGCCATCAACTCGGCCACATCCTGGAGGAGACGTGATCCCAACCCGCATCCTCGTCACCGGAGCGACCGGTTACATCGGTGGCAGGCTCGTTCCGCGACTGCTCGAGGCGGGTTACCGCGTACGGGTCTTCGTCCGCAGCCCCGACAAGTTGCGCGACGTACCGTGGGCGAGCGACGTCGAGATCACCCGCGGCGACCTCGACGATCCCGAATCCCTGCATGAGGCCTGCCGCGATATCGACGTCGTGTACTACCTGGTGCATTCGATGGGCGGCCGCGACGAGTTCGTCGATGCGGAGAAACGGGCCGCGCAGAACGTCGCCGATGCCGCACGCGATTGCGATGTGTCCCGCATCGTGTACCTCGGCGGTTTACACCCCGATGCGACCGAACTCTCGCCACACCTGTAC
>NZ_AJVB01000559.1:0-2302 GCF_000278445.1 Rhodococcus sp. R1101 | reverse complement strand
ACCCGTAAGGTCGGCAAACCCACGCCGGTCGCGCCCGATGCCGTCGAACGGGCGGTGAAGGAACTCGGTGATCCCACGGCCACCGAGGCCGTCCACTCGGTGATCGACGAGGCGCGTCGCGCCGCCGAAGAACGGGTGGCGCAGCTCAGCCGCGAGCTCGAGGAAGCCCGTCAAGCTCTGGAAAGCTTGGGCGCAACCCGGAAATCCGGCGGAAACCTCTAGTACGCTCAGCCCGACGGCCGCCGGACGGCGCAGTGCAGGAGGGGCCCCATGTTCAGAAAACTGGTTGTTGCAATCGCAAGCGCTGTCGCGCTGGTCGGAGCGGGTTCGGGAGTGGCCGTCGCAGCACCCCCGGTCACCCTCGGCGGCGGTTCGGGAATCACTCTCGGAGACAACGGGCAGGACATCTTCGACTGCACACTCACCACGATCGGCAACGACGCCGCCGGTCGCCTGGTGGGTCTCACCGCCGCGCACTGCGGCTCTCCCGGCATGACGGTGAAGGCCGAATACGACCTCGCCGCCGGCTCGGTGGGCCGCATCGTGTCGACCAACGAGCGGCTCGACTACGCCGTCATCGAGTTCGACCGGAGCAAGGTGGTTCCGGTCAACCGCGTCGGCGACGTGACGATCACGGGCCTCGGCGCTCCCGCGGGCTTCCCGAACATCGCGTGCAAGGAAGGCCGAACCACGGGCAATACCTGCGGAGTCGTCTGGGGCGACGTGTTCGGCTCGCAGGAGACGTGGACGCAGGTCTGCGTCGTCGAAGGCGACTCCGGTGCGCCGCTGGTGGTGGGCACGACGCTCGTCGCGATGGTCAATGCCTACCTGCTCGCGGCATGTGTCGGTCCCGAGGTCGGCACCAACATCGATGTGATCATGGCCGATATCAACGGCCGGGGCGGGCCGGGAGCAGGTTTCCGTCCGATCTGATGCCCCCAGGGCGCGAGGGTTCACCCGACCCTCACCCGCACACCGCACCGTTCGAGGCGGAACCGACGAGCTTCGTGTATTTCGCCAGTACACCCCGGGTGTAGCGCGGCGGTAGTGGCTCCCAGCCCTGCCGCCGCGTTTCCATGTCCTTCTCGTCGACCAGCACATCGAGGAGGCCGTTCGAGACGTCGAGGCGGATCCGGTCGCCGTCGCGGACGAACGCGATGGGGCCACCGTCGACGGCCTCCGGGGCGACGTGCCCGACACACAACCCGGTGGTGCCACCGGAGAACCGGCCGTCGGTGAGCAGCAGGACGTCCTTGCCGAGCCCGGCACCCTTGATCGCACCGGTGATCGCGAGCATCTCGCGCATGCCCGGGCCGCCCTTGGGACCCTCGTACCGGATGACCACCACGTCGCCGGCGGTGATGGTGCCGTCCTCGAGCGCGTCCATCGCGGCGCGTTCGCGTTCGAAGACCCGCGCCGTTCCCTCGAAGACCGACTCGTCGAAGCCTGCGGACTTCACCACCGCTCCGCCGGGAGCGAGACTGCCCCGCAGGATCGTGATGCCCCCCGTGGGATGGATGGGGTCGCTCAGGGCACGCAGCACCTTGCCGTCCGGGTCCGGTGGCCTGATGCCGGCGAGGTTCTCGGCCACGGTGTTCCCGGTGACGGTGAGGCAGTCGCCGTGCAGCAGACCCGCGTCGAGCAGCGCCTTCATGATGACCGGGACGCCGCCGATGTGGTCGACGTCCTTCATCACGTGCCGGCCGAACGGTTTGACGTCGGCGAGATGCGGTACCCGCGCACCCACCCGGACGAAGTCGTCCAGGCTCAGATCCACGCGGGCCTCGTGCGCGATCGCGAGCAGGTGGAGCACGGCGTTGGTAGAGCCGCCGAACGCCATGACCACTGCGATGGCGTTCTCGAATGCTTCCTTCGTGAGGATGTCCGAGGCCGTGATTCCGCGACGCAACAACTCGACCACCGCCTGTCCGCTGCGCCGGGCGAAACCGTCGCGGCGACGATCGGTGGCGGGTGGGGATGCGCTTCCCGGCAGCGACATGCCGAGCGCTTCGGCCGACGCTGCCATCGTGTTCGCGGTGTACATGCCGCCGCAGGCGCCCTCACCGGGGCAGATGGCGCGTTCGATCGCGTCGAGATCGGTCTCGGACATCAGGCCTCGCGCACACGCCCCGACCGCCTCGAAGGCGTCGATGATCGTCACGTCGCGTTCGGTGCCGTCGGACAGTTTCGCGATGCCCGGCAGGATGGACCCGGCGTACAGGAAGACGGCGGCGAGATCGAGGCGGGCCGCAGCCATGAGCATGCCGGGCATCGCGAAACTGTCCGACGGCACCGAACGCGA
>NZ_AJVB01000558.1:0-2302 GCF_000278445.1 Rhodococcus sp. R1101 | reverse complement strand
GGGACCGGGGGAGCGGCCACGCCCGCCCGTACGTCCCGTTCGGCCGTGGCGACGAGCGCACGCACGACGGTCGCCATGAGGACTGTTTCGTCGACGGTCGCCGGGACATCGCTCACCCGCACCTCGACGGTGGGAAGATGCGCGGACGGACGCACGTCCCAATAGACCATGCCCGGATCGAGGATGTTGCCGCTCTCGATCATGATGTCCACGACGGAATCGAAGTGTTCCACCGACGTGAAACGAGGTGGGGGACCCGAGCACGGCCATCGGCCGGCGACGATCGCGCGCCAGCTCGCGTATCCGGTGTCCCGGCCCCGGTACAACGGTGAGTTGGCCGTCGAGGCCAGCAGGGCGGGCAACCACAACCGGACGTGATTGCACACATGGACCGCGATCTCCCGGTCTGCCACGCCGACATGGACGTGGCAACCGCAGACCTCCTGCTCCTCGACCAGCCGTCCGTACCGCTCCGCCATCGTCCGATACCTGGGCACGTCCGTCACAGGTGCGAGCGGCTGGACCGTCGGCGATGCCCCCGCCGCCAGCAGACCCACACCGCACTGCACGGCCGCAGCGGCGGCTGTGGCCCTGGCCTCGAGGACGCGGGCCCGCAACTCGGTCGCGCTGCGACAGACCGGCGTGTTCACCTCGATCTGGATCCGCTTGAGTTCGTAGTCCATCCGGGCTCCGAGCCTCCGGCCGGCGGCCACGACGGCCTCGTTGCTCTCGGTGAGACACTCCGAGGTCGTGTCGACGAGGAAGAACTCCTCCTCGACCCCGACGGTCGGGCCGGAATCCGTTGCCCCGGTCCTCGCGGCCCGGGGGCTCGCGACGGCCGCGAGGTCGAAGGATGTCGATGCCGGGCGCCGAGTCATCGCCGCCTCCCTTGCTTCGCGAGGCGCCCTCGATGCGGGCGGGCGCCTTGGGGTGACGCCGGCGCCTTCTCGACCCACCATGGCCTACGGTGAGACGAGAAATTGCTGGATCTCGCACCATGGTTGCACGGAAACGGTGTTCCCCCTTCGCGATCACCGAAATACCGGACGTTCGCGGTGGAAACCTCGGGAGTCGGGACCGACCGGAGCCGATCCCGACTCCGGTCGGCCGGAGACGGGACGGTGCCGGGCTGTCGACACCCCCCTGCGGTGTCACCCGACGACCTCCCGCCCGTTCGTGGTCACGTCCGTTCATGGAGGTGACGCAGGATCGCGGCGCGGTGGTCCCACGAGGTCGTCGGAATGCGGATGTACGAGGGGGCGACTCGCACGGTGTCGGTGCGGCAACGGTGCCGTGGGTCGACGCGGAAGCGGACTGCAGCCGAGATCGCACTCGAACGACTCGTGGTGGGCTGCTTCTCAACCTCGACCGCATGATGGCACTCATCCGGCACTGTGTCCAGAAACGACGGGATACGTGCGGAGGCCGCCGATCGGCCGAACCTCCGGAAAACGACGAACTCCCGCCGATGCGGTGCGCAATCGGCGGGAGTTCGTCGTGTCGTGGTCCCGGACAGGATCCACGACCCTCATGGAGGGGATGACGGGAATCGAACCCGCGTAGCCAGTTTGGAAGACTGGGGCTCTACCATTGAGCTACATCCCCGTTGGGCTGCGGCGCCGGTGGTCGACCGGTGCTGCGGCTTGCGAGATGAGACTGTACCGGACCTCGCTTTGGATTTCATAATCGGGGGGCCGTAGGATTCTGCGATGGGTCCCGCGGGTCGATTGCGGGTGCCTTCACGACCGGGATGTGGCGCAGCTTGGTAGCGCATCCGCTTTGGGAGCGGAGGGTCGCAGGTTCGAATCCTGTCATCCCGACCAGATCGAACAGCGTCAGCGCGCTCAGTAGTGAACGAACGACCGACAAGAGAGCACGACAGAAGGAGCATGTCCGTGAAGAGCACCGTCGAGCAGCTGAGCCCGACGCGAGTCCGTATCAATGTTGAGGTGCCCTTCGAGGAGCTCCAGCCTGATTTCGACCGCGCTTTCAAGGCCCTCGCAGGCCAGGTCCGCATCCCGGGTTTCCGTCCCGGTAAGGCTCCTCGCAAGATCCTCGAGGCCCGCGTCGGCCGCGGCGCCGTCCTGGACCAGGTCATCAACGAGGCCATCCAGAGCCGTTACAGCGAGGCCGTGACCGCGAACGACGTCAAGGTCATCAGCCAGCCCGAGATCGACGTCACCAAGCTCGAGGACAACGTCGAGCTGGCGTTCACCGCCGAGGTCGACGTCCGACCCGAGATCACCCTCCCCGACTTCTCCGAGATCGCCGTCACCGTCGATCCCGTCCGACGATCACCGAC
>NZ_AJVB01000557.1:0-2331 GCF_000278445.1 Rhodococcus sp. R1101 | reverse complement strand
ACACAGACGCTGTCGTTGCGGCCGTTCAAGACGATGGCGATCAACGTCGACGGCGCGCTGGCGCCCGGAGTGACGAGCAAGGACCTCATCCTCGCGATCATTGCGAAGATCGGTACCGGCGGCGGACAGGGCTACGTCCTCGAATACCGCGGCGAGGCGATCCGCGCGCTGTCGATGGAAGCGCGGATGACCATCTGCAACATGTCGATCGAGGCAGGTGCCCGCGCGGGCATGATCGCACCCGACGAGACCACCTACGAGTTCGTCAAGGGCCGCCCGCACGCCCCGGAGGGCGCAGACTGGGACGCCGCCGTCGAGGCGTGGGAGCAGCTGAAGACCGACGACGACGCGGTTTTCGACGCCGAGGTCCACATCGACGGCAGCGCTCTGACGCCCTTCGTCACGTGGGGTACCAACCCGGGCCAGGGCGCACCCCTCGGATCCACGGTTCCGGTACCCGAGGAGATTGCGGACGAAACCGAGCGGTCTGCCGCGGAGAAGGCGTTGCGCTACATGGATCTCGAGCCGGGGATGCCGCTGCGCGATGTGAAGATCGACACTGTCTTCGTCGGGTCGTGCACCAACGGCCGCATCGAGGATCTGCGTGCGGTGGCGGATGTCCTGAAGGGCCGCAAGGTCGCCGACGGCGTCCGGATGCTCGTCGTGCCGGGCTCGATGCGGGTGCGGGCACAAGCGGAGGACGAGGGCCTCGGCGAGATCTTCACCGCCGCAGGCGCCGAGTGGCGTCAGGCCGGATGCTCGATGTGCCTGGGCATGAACCCCGACCAGCTGGCGCCGGGTGAACGCTCCGCGTCGACATCGAACCGGAATTTCGAAGGACGGCAGGGCAAGGGCGGACGGACGCATCTCGTCTCGCCGGCCGTGGCCGCCGCAACCGCGGTGCGGGGAACGCTTTCCGCACCGGTGGATCTGGACTAGACCACAGGACCGACGAGGAGAATTTTCGATGGAAGCCTTCACCACTCACAAGGGCATCGGCGTCCCGCTGCGCCGGTCCAATGTCGACACGGATCAGATCATTCCGGCCGTCTACCTGAAGCGTGTCACCCGTACGGGATTCGAGGACGGTCTGTTCGCCGCGTGGCGCAACGACCCGTCCTTCGTCCTCAACACCCCGCCCTTCGACCGCGGCAGCGTTCTCGTCGCCGGACCGGATTTCGGCACCGGTTCGTCGCGTGAGCATGCGGTGTGGGCGTTGTCGGATTACGGATTCCGGGTCGTCATCTCGTCCCGGTTCGCCGACATCTTCCGCGGCAACGCCGGAAAGGCCGGTCTGCTCGCCGCCCAGGTCTCGCAGGACGACGTCGAACTGCTGTGGAAGCTCATCGAACAGCAGCCCGGACTCGAACTGGAGGTGGATCTCGAGAACCGGACCGTGACCGCCGGAACCACCGTGGTGCCGTTCACCATTGACGACTACACCAGGTGGCGTCTGCTCGAGGGTCTCGACGACATCGGATTGACATTGCGCCAGGTAGACGCGATTTCCGAGTACGAAAAGTCAAGGCCGTCATGGAAACCGAGTACCCTTCCGGCGCCCTGAAAACACCCTCCGGGCACACCCCGTCCGGGCCCGGTCCGACACTCCCGTCGGGCCGGGCCCGGATGTATTTGCATGAGAATCCGCGTGGCACATAGACTCTTGCCCGTTTGCGGGTCTACCGTGGACTGGAGTCGGTCTGACGGTGGACCGTGTATGTGCGGAGGAAATCAATGAACAAGGCAGAACTGATCGACGTTCTGACCGAGAAACTCGGTTCGGACAGGCGTACCGCTACCGCGGCCGTCGAGCACATGGTGGACGCCATCGTTCGCGCCGTGCACGAGGGTAAGAGCGTCACCATCACCGGATTCGGTGTCTTCGAGAAGCGCCGCCGGGCCGCTCGGGTCGCCCGGAACCCGCGCACGGGTGAGACGGTCAAGGTCAAGCCGACCTCGGTGCCGGCCTTCCGTCCCGGCCAGTCCTTCAAGAACATCATCGCGGGCACCCAGAAGCTTCCCGCTTCGGGTCCGGCCGTGAAGCGCGGTGCGGCTGCAGCGGCCAAGAAGACCGCGGCGGCCAAGAAGGCGGCCAAGAAGACTGCGGCGAAGAAGACCACCGCCACCAAGTCGACCGCGGCGAAGAAGACCACCGCGGCCAAGTCGACGCCGGCGAAGAAGACCACAGCGACCAAGTCGACTGCGGCGAAGTCGACTGCGGCGAAGAAGACCACGGCAACCAAGTCGACCGCGGCGAAGTCGACTGCGGCGAAGAAGACCACGGCGACCAAGTCGACCGCGGCGAAGTCGACCCCGGCGAAGAAGACCACC
>NZ_AJVB01000556.1:0-2345 GCF_000278445.1 Rhodococcus sp. R1101 | reverse complement strand
ATCCTGCTCGGCCCCGACGGGCCGAGCCTGGGCGGCTTCGTGTGCCCGGTGACGGTCGTCGCCGCCGACCGCTGGAAGCTCGGTCAGCTCGCACCCGGCAACACCGTCAGGTTCGTCCCCGTGAAGTCGCAGCACAGCGCGTCGCGCCGCGAACTGGGAGTCGGTCGTCGTGCCGGTCTGTCGCTGGTCGCGTCGGGCGGCGGCGACGGCGACGACGGAGTCCTGGCCCGCCGCGACGGGCACACCGCCGTCACCTACCGCCGCAGCGGCGACGACAACGTGCTCGTCGAGTACGGCGACATGACGCTCGACCTGGCGCTGCGGGCCCGCGTGCACGCCCTGCACCAGCGCCTCGAAGCGCAGCGCCCTGCAGGCCTGCTCGAACTCACCCCCAGTATCCGGTCGCTGCAGGTCAAGGTCGATCCGGACGTCCTGCCGGTACCGGTCCTGCTCGGTCTGCTCGCCGAGGTCGAGGACGGTATCGGCGACAGCGACGAACTGGAAGTACCCAGCCGTCAGGTGCGCCTGCCGCTGTCCTGGGACGATCCGGCGACCCGCGAGGCCATCCAGCGCTACATGCACGGCGTGCGGTCGGACGCGCCGTGGTGCCCGTGGAACATCGAGTTCATCCGTCGCATGAACGGCCTCGACACCGTCGCCGACGTGTTCGACACGGTGTTCGCCGCCGACTACATGGTGCTCGGACTCGGCGACGTCTACCTCGGTGCACCGGTCGCGACACCGCTCGACCCGCGGCACCGGCTGGTCACCACCAAGTACAACCCGGCCCGCACGTGGACACCCGAGAACGCGGTCGGGATCGGCGGTGCGTATCTGTGCATCTACGGCATGGAAGGCCCCGGCGGATACCAGTTCGTCGGCCGCACCACCCAGGTGTGGAATCACCGGCACCCGCAGCCGGCCGGGCCCTTCGAGGACGGAACGCCGTGGCTGCTGCGGTTCTTCGACCGGATCTCCTGGTATCCCGTCGACCCCGAGGAACTGCTCGATCTGCGCGCCGATCTCGCGGCCGGTCGTGGCGGGGGAGTGGAGATCACCGACGGGACCTTCTCGCTGGCAGACCACCGGAAATTCCTCGCCGACAACACATTCTCGATCGCGGAGTTCCAGGCGACCCAATCCGTCGCCTTCGCGCAGGAGCGGGCACGGTGGAAGGCGACCGGCGCATGACGACCACCGAACGGATCCGGCTCGCGGGAACCCGGTTCGAGCGAACCCTGCTGGCGCGTCCGGGCACCGAACCCGACACCACCACCCGGGTCACCTGGGTGCAGGGCGAGAAGTTGTACTGCGATCTGAGACAACCCGCCTCACTGCCTGTGGTGACGGCCTCGACCGCGAACGACATGAACTTCGGCGATCTCGTGGCACTCGCGACGCAGGACGGTTTCGCAGGCCGGTTGCTCGACCGCGGCGATCACGTCGAGTGGGAACGCGCCGTGTCGTTCCACCCGCTCGGGCCGACACCCGACGCCGGCAGTCTGGCCCTGCTCGACGCGGACATTATCGTCGAACACGGTGTGTACGAGGACTACACGGAACACTGGCACACCGTCGGCGTCTCGTCCGACATCGAGGAGTATCTGCTCGAGGACATCGACACCGGGGCGACCGCGGTACTCGTGCGGGTGGGGGAGACCTTCGCGTTCGCGCGCGGCCGCGACTGCACCCCCGGATCCGGTTCTCTGCTCGAACGCATCAGGGGGGCGGCGACACTCCGCGAGGCCCGCGCAGTGCTCGACTGCGAGGTCGCCGTCGGCCGAGTGTGCGCCGGCCGATGGAACATCACCGCATCGACTCTCCCGTACCGGATCGGGGACGACCTCGACCCCGCTTTCGGAGACGAAATCCACACGAGCGACGTCACATTCGGCGGAACACCCGTCACGAGGCGGTGGCGTCCGCTCGACCCGAACCTCAGGACGGAACCATGACCTTCACCAGCATCCCCGTCGTCGACGTACACGCACTGGTCTCCGCCGACGACAGCGGACGGGAAGCAGTCGTCGAGGAACTCGGGCGTGCCGCCCGCGAGGTCGGTTTCGCTCAGATCGTCGGGCACGGTATCGATCCCACCCTCATCTCGGGACTGAAGAAAGCCGCAGAACGCTTCTTCGCACTGCCCGACGAAACCAAGATGTCGGTCTACATAGGCACTTCGTCGAACCACCGCGGCTATGTGCCGCCGGGTGAGGAGGTGTTCGCCGGTGCCACACCCGATCACAAGGAAGCGTTCGATCTGTCCATCGATCTTCCCGCCGGCGATCCGGACTATCTGGCCGGCAATCCACTGCTCGGACCGAACCAGTGGCCCGAACTGCCGG
>NZ_AJVB01000555.1:0-2342 GCF_000278445.1 Rhodococcus sp. R1101 | reverse complement strand
GGGGTCGGGGTCCCCGGTCAGCAACCGCACCGCGGGGACCGCGGCTGCCACGGCGACGATCGCGACCACGACCGACACGAGACGTAATGCGAACCCGCGCACGGCGAAGACCGCGGCGACCGCCGCGAGCAGCACGAGAGCGAGCGGGGTCAGTGCCGCCGCCCAGCGGCCTCCCTCGAGGTCGTCGACGCGGTCGATGCCGAGACCGTCCGACGAGACCGCGGTGACCCATGTCATCCGGCTCGAGGCCCACAGCAGGGCGGCGCCGAGCCCGAGCAGCAGAGCGGCGATCACCGTCGGTCTGCGCCGGCGTACGGGGGCGGAGCCGGCGTCCGGCGTCTTCTCGGTCACCGCGCGTCACCGCCGTAGGTGACGAGTGTGGACGCGGCGGCCACGGCGGCGAGTGCGGACATGGCCTTGTTCCGGGCCTCGGTGTCCTCGGCCTCCGGATCGGAGTCTGCGACGATGCCCGCACCTGCCTGTACGTAGGCGATGCCGTCCTTGACGAGGGCGGAACGGATCGCGATCGCGGTGTCGGCGTCGCCCGCGAAATCGAGGTAGCCGACGA
This sequence comes from Rhodococcus sp. R1101, assembly GCF_000278445.1. NCBI lineage: Bacteria > Bacillati > Actinomycetota > Actinomycetes > Mycobacteriales > Nocardiaceae > Rhodococcus > Rhodococcus sp. R1101. The sequence goes on along the minus strand of NZ_AJVB01000555.1, from coordinate 1,774 downwards.
TGCCGCCGTAGATACCGCGGCGGGTGGGTTCGAGTTCCTCGATCAGTTCCATCGCGCGTACCTTCGGCGCGCCCGAGAGGGTGCCGGCGGGGAAACACGCGGTGACGGCGTCGAGGGCGTGCTTACCCTCCGCGAGCCGTCCGGTGACCGTGGAGACCAGGTGCATCACGTGGCTGTACCGCTCGATGTGCCGGTAGTCGTGCACTTCGACGGTGCCCGGTGCGCACACCCGGCCGAGATCGTTGCGGCCGAGGTCGACGAGCATGAGGTGCTCGGCGTTCTCCTTCTCGTCGTGGACGAGGTCCTTCTCGAGCAGGAGATCCTCCTCCTCGTCCGCGCCGCGCCACCGGGTCCCGGCGATGGGATGGGTGGTGGCCACCCCGTCCGAGACCGTCACGAGCGCTTCGGGACTCGATCCGACGATCGAGAAGGCCGTCTCGCCGTCCGGGCCGGGAATGTGGAGCAGGAACATGTACGGGCTGGGGTTGGACGCGCGGAGCATCCGGTACACGTCGATCGGTGCTGCCTCGCAGTCGATCTCGAATCGCTGCGAGAGCACCACCTGGAAGGCCTCACCGGCCTCGATGTCGCCGATCAGCTTGCGGACGTCCGTGCAGAACGACTCGGTGGTGCGCTGGCGGCGGTAGTCGGGCTCGGGCCGCGAGTAGGTCGCGACGGTGGCCGGAGCGGGCGCGGCGAGCGCCTCGGTCATGCGGTCGAGACGGGCCACCGCGTCGTCGTAGGCTTCGTCGACGCGCTCGTCCGAGCCGTCCCAGTTCACGGCGTTGGCGATGAGCCAGATCATGCCCTCGTGGTGGTCGACGGCCGCGAGGTCGGTGGCCAGCAGCATCACCATCTCGGGGATCTGCAGGTCATCCTCGGCGAGCGTCGGCAGCTTCTCGAGATATCGGACGGCGTCGTAGCCGAGGTAACCCACCATGCCGCTGGTCAGGGGCGGCAGTCCGTGGATGCGGTCGGTGTGGAGCAGCTGCAGCGTCTCACCGAGGACGTCGACGGGGTTGCCGCCCGTCGGGGCGCCGGCGGGAACGTGCCCGTACCAGGCCGCGCCGCCGTCGACGACGGTCAGCGCCGCCGGGCTCCCGGCGCCGATGAACGACCACCGCGACCACGACCGGCCGTTCTCCGCCGACTCGAGCAGGAAGGTCCCGGGGCGGTCGGCCGCGAGCTTGCGGTAGGCCGACAGTGGGGTCTCCGCGTCCGCGAGCACTTTGCGGGTCACCGGGACCACGCGATGCTCGGCGGCCAGCTGACGGAACTGCTCGCGGGTGGTCGTCGAATCGGACCGGCTGCCGCCGGAGGAGTCGGTTGTGGCTGCGGGAATGGTGGTGGGCTCGCCGGACATGCGCCCCATCATCCCAGGGGCGGTGTCCGGCGATGCAGCCGCGGGTCAGGCGACCTGGAACGACCGCTTGGCCAGACCCATCCAGAACCCGTCGACGACCTGGTCGATGCCGCGATCCGGAGTCTCCGAAGCACCGAGGGTGACGAACAGCGGCGCGAAGTGTTCGACGGTCGGGTGCGCGTACGGCATGCCCGGTGCGCGGTTGCGGAAATCGAGCAGCGCGTCGACGTCGCCGCGGGCGAGTTGCTCGGCGGTCCAGTGGTCGAACTCCGACGACCAGCCCGGCGCGGCGGCCTCGGGCCGCGGGTCGCGCAGGAAGGGCAGACCGTGCGTGGTGAACCCGGAGCCGATGATCAGTACGCCCTGCTCACGCAGCGGGCGCAGCCGGGCGCCGAGGTGCAGCAGCCGTCC
>NZ_AJVB01000554.1:0-2362 GCF_000278445.1 Rhodococcus sp. R1101 | reverse complement strand
AGACGTCGGTGGGAGCAGTTCCGGCCGTTTCTGGTGCCGACGATGATCGTGGCGGCGGTGGCCGGGTGGGGGACGCTGAACGTGGTCCGCGACGTCGAGCACCGCAGTCAGGCGCAGATGCCTCCGGCGCCGGCGTGTGTCAGTGCCCAGGAACCACCGGACGGGCCGGGGGTGTGGTGGGGGGTCAATCTCGACTTCGAGCGTAAGACGCTGGCGCAATACGCCGCCGATCTCGGGCACCGGCCGGCGGTGACAGTGACGTTCACGGATCTGCCGTACACCGACACTCAACGTGCCGACCTGGTCCGGGCGGTCGAGCAGGTCCGCACCGACGGGCAGATTCTGCTGCTGACGCTCGAACCGTTCGCCGGTCTCGACGCCGTCACCGAGAAGGTGGCGCGGCAGTTGGCGGCGGATCTGGCCGAGTTCAACGCCACCGGGGTGCCGGTGATCGTGCGTCTGGCGCACGAGATGAACGGGTCCTGGTATCCGTGGGGGCAGCAACCGTCAGGGTATGTGGAGATGTTCCGCACGGTCGCGGCAGCGGTACACGAGCTGGCACCGGAGTCGGCGATGATGTGGGCGCCGAATTACGGCGGTGGTTATCCCTTCGGCGGCGGACAGTTCGAGGCTGCCCCGGGTAGTGCGGCGCGGGCCGCGCTCGATACCGATGGCGATGGGTCATTGACGTCGGCGGACGATCCGTATGCGCCGTACTATCCCGGTGACGAGGCGGTGGACTGGGTGGGCATGTCGTTGTATCACTGGGGCGCGGCCTACCCCTGGGGGGAGAACGAGCTGCCCGAACCCGGCAAGCTCGCCGCGCAGCTGACCGGCAGCTACGTCGGTGCCGGGGGTGACGACACCGTCGTCCCGGATTTCTACACCCGCTACGGAGTCGAACACGGCAAGCCGGTGGCGCTCGTCGAGACCGGGGCGTTGTACAACACCGCGGCCGGGGCGGGGCAGGCCGCCGAGTTCGAGCTCAAGCAGGCCTGGTGGCAGCAGGTGTTCGACCCGACCGTGCCGCGGCGTTTTCCGCAGTTGAAGATGATCAACTGGTTCGAGTGGGACAAATACGAACCCGAGGTCGACGCGCGAGTGGACTGGACCGTCACCGACGACCCGCACCTGCGGACGGCGTTCACCGCGGCACTGCCGCAATGGCTTCGGTACGGCCCCGATCGGCCCTGCACACCGAACCAGCCCGGATCATGACCACCGCTGTCCCGTGGGACGGGCAACTCGGTTACAGCACCAACCGTCGTGTGCCGGCGCGCGGGGGTTTCCTTTCGTACGACAATCATCGCTTTGTCTATCCGGCGTTGCGCCACTGCTCGTCATCGGGCCGGTCGAGCGGGGGTGAGATCTCGCGTCGATCGCGGGCACGGATGACGCGGCCGAAGACAACGGCGAGGATCGCGGCGACGGCGATCCAGGTAAGCAGGACGCACAGCAGGACGGTCACGAGATGGACAACGGTCCGAGTCCGCGCGATGTTACCGTCCGGTAGGAATATTTACCCGAGGTTTCATCCCGCCCTCAGGACACACTGCCGTGATCCCTCGACGATGACCTGCTCGTCACGCCTGGCGATGACCCGGGCAGGGTTCGATGCCGATGTCGATGTCACCGACGATCGGTGATCACACCGGTTGATGTCTCGCGAGGACCGGTGCCACCAGCGAGTTGTCACTGAGGTCGCATGGTCGGATCAGGAGGACCGGTGGGGGACATGGTGCTGTGGCACTGCTTCTGGGTCGTCACTCGTCTCGGCCGGCGCATCGGGACGAACCGCAGCGAGGACCTCGATCGATAACGAACAGGTCACTTCGACCCAGATCAGGTGTCGAAGAAGACACAGCGGGCTATCCCCGGATCAGCGTCCGACACCGGATGCACCACCCGATCCCGAACTGCTTCAGGAGGATTGCACATGCTTCTCGGATCTCTCGCCCTGACCCTCGGCGGCCTGCTCGCAGCACTGGGCATCGTGCTCTGACCTCATCCCTGCCGCAGCCGTAGTCCGCGTCCGCCCCTGTCCGGGGGTGGACGCGGACCCCTTTGTCCGCCCCCGCGCCGGCATCGGCTACGTCGAGCAGCACAGGCACGCGGTGGCGGGCAGTGTCCGCGACAATCTGCGTCTCGACGAGCCCACCTCGAGCCTGGACAGTCGCAACGAGGAGTTGTTCCACCACGCCCTCGAGACCGTCGGCGGCCGGCACACCGTGGTGATCGTCGCGCACCGGCCGGCCACCGTGCTCGACGCCGACCAGATCGTCGTCCTCGACGACGGACGTGTCCACGCCGTCGGCACCCACAGCGAACTGCTCGAGCACAGCGAGCTGTATCGGGCACTGGC
>NZ_AJVB01000553.1:0-2363 GCF_000278445.1 Rhodococcus sp. R1101 | reverse complement strand
CGAATCCGGGAAACGCTCGCGCACCTTCTTGTTGACCATGCGCCCGAGGTAGACCCCTTCGATGACCATCAGCAGCATCATCACGAACATCGCGAGGGTGACGTACTGCTGCACCACCGGGCCGAGGAACATCGACATGATCAGCACGAGCGCGAGCGGCATGAACAGTCCGACGAGATTGCGCCGGCTGTCGACGAGATCACGCACGTAGGCGCGCACCGGGCCGCGGTCGCGGGGGAGCAGGAACTTCTCCTCGCCCGCAAGCATCCGGTTGCGGCGCTCGGAGGCATCGGCGCGGCGCTGCGCTGCGGCCGCCTTGCGCTCGTCCTTGCTCTGCGACTTGCGCGCGGCCTTACGCCGCTCGCGTGCTTCCTTCGCGGTCAGGGGAGCGGGAGCGACGGGGCCGCGACGGCGGCTCTCGGCGTCGCGCCGTTTGGGCGTCGGGCGCCCTTTGCCGGCGGTCGCTTTCGCGGCCGCGGAGTCGTCGGGAGTCGCGGCCGGGGAGTCCTCGGTCGCAGGAACCTGGTGATCGGCGGAGTCGTCGGAACCACCGCGGCGTAGCAACTTCACACCACCAGGCTATGGGATAGTGGAGAGAAGCGGAAAATCCGCGTGCCATACCACGCTCGGCGCAACTCGTCCACGAGGAATAGATTCCGGCGCGGTACCGTTGAACCATCGGGTTTCGACACGAACGACAGGGAGCGCCCATGACTGTGCAGCAAGAGACCGATACTCACGGCGTCATCCTGACCGAGGCCGCCGCTGCGAAGGCGAAGGCACTGCTCGATCAGGAGGGCCGCGACGACCTCGCTCTGCGTATCGCCGTGCAGCCCGGAGGCTGTGCCGGTCTGCGGTACCAGCTGTTCTTCGACGATCGCACGCTGGACGGAGACCTCACCAAGGAATTCGCCGGTGTGACGCTCGCCGTCGACCGGATGAGTGCGCCGTACGTCGAGGGTGCGTCGATCGACTTCGTCGACACCATCGAGAAGCAGGGCTTCACCATCGACAACCCGAACGCCACGGGGTCGTGCGCCTGCGGCGACTCGTTCAACTGAGGACGCACTTCGGAACCCCGGCGCTTCACGGCGCCGGGGTTCCGTCGTGTCCGCGGTAGTACCGTGGGACCGCTACGGCTCTCCGTGTGAGCAGCCACACCACCCGACATCCGCGGAAAGGCTCAGCCACGTGACCATCGCCGTGACCGGTTCCATTGCCACCGACCACCTCATGCGTTTCCCCGGCCGGTTCGCCGAGCAGCTGCTCGCCGACCAGCTCGCGCACATCTCCCTGAGCTTCCTCGTCGACGACCTCGTCGTCCGGCGCGGCGGAGTGGGAGGCAACATCGCGTTCGCGATGGGCGTCCTCGGCGGAACGCCGGTGCTCGTCGGCGCCGTCGGTGCCGACTTCACCGAGTACCGCACGTGGCTCGAGAACCACGGAGTCGACTGTTCGTCCGTGCGGATCTCGCACACCGCTCACACCGCGCGCTTCGTGTGCACCACCGACCTGGATATGGCGCAGATCGCCTCGTTCTATCCCGGCGCGATGTCCGAGGCCCGTGAGATCTCGATCGCGGACGTGGTGGAGAAGCACGGCGTCGACCTCGTGCTCGTCGGTGCCAACGATCCCGACGCGATGATCCGGCACACCGAGGAGTGCCGCCGGCTCGGGATTCCGTTCGTCGCCGACCCGTCCCAGCAGCTCGCCCGCCTGAACGGCCAGGAGACCGAACAGCTCATCGACGGCGCCGAGTACCTGTTCACCAACGAGTACGAGTGGGGACTGCTGCTGCAGAAGACCGGGCTCACCGAGGACGAGGTGCAGGCGAAAGTGGGGATGCGCATCACCACCCTCGGCGGCGACGGTGCGAAGATCGTCGACCGCGACGGCAACACGGTGCAGGTCGGTGTGGTGCCCGAACGCGCCAAGGTCGACCCCACCGGTGTCGGCGACGCCTTCCGCGCCGGCTTCCTGCTCGGCCACCGCTCCGGCCTGAGCATCGAACGCGCCGCGCAGCTCGGCTCGCTGGTCGCGGTACACGTCCTCGAGACCACCGGCACCCAGGAATGGACCTTCGACCGCACCGACGCTCTCAAGCGTCTCGCCGACGCCTACGGCACCGCCGCCGCCGACGAGATCGGCGCGGTTCTCGGCGTCTGACAGCGGACCGGAACGACGAACGGCCGCGAGCCCCGGTGAGGGAGCTCGCGGCCGTTTCTCGTCGTGACCGTCAGATCTCGACCGGGTAGGCCGGTTCCTGGATCTGCGGCACGATGCGCTTCTCCACGAAGATCCCGTGCCAGACCATGAAACACAGCACCGTCCAGAGGCGTCGGCTGTGATCGATCGGGCCGGTC
>NZ_AJVB01000552.1:0-2370 GCF_000278445.1 Rhodococcus sp. R1101 | reverse complement strand
GACTCTGTTCACCGCCGGGTCCGACGAGTCGGACCTCGGGAACTCGGATGCGTTCGTTGATGCGGGTCTCAGCGCTGATGGGGCCTCCTAGGTAGAGCGGTGTGGTCGGTCTGACCGCACCGCAGCACGTGGCCCTACTCCTCGACAAGAAGACCCCGCTGTGGTGCCGAGGCTCCACACGGGGTCCGATACCGACCGGTCGACGGCACCCAGCTCGCGCTGCGTGATCCGCACCGCCCGATGAAGGGCGGACATCCGGGGCATGCGCACCCGGGGGACCGGACCCCTGAGCTGCATCGATGTGCCGCCAGAGGTGGGAGTCGGACTCCACTTTGCTGCCCACGGAGGATCACCGCGGGCGGTCGTGCGGTCCAGTCTAACAAAAATGCACGTCGGCGACGAATCGGGGAATCCGCGCCCCACCCGCGCCATCGGCGACGAGCGAAGCGACCCTATGCTCATCGCTATGACGGACGCTCCCGAGACCCCCGATCAGGATGCTGCGGCACAGGATGTGCGCGAGCTCGCCGACATTCCGGCCGTCGAGGTGATCAGCCGCGCAGCCGTGATGCTGATGAGTTCGGCTGCCGAGAAGCTCGGTCTCGCCGACGAGGATCCGGACAGCAGCGCACGACGCGACCTCGACGAGGCTCGCCGCGTGATCACGGCCCTCGCCGGACTGATCACCTCGTCGGTGGAATATCTCGGTCCGCACGCCGGCCCGCTGCGCGAAGGACTGCAGGCACTGCAGCGCGCCTTCCGCGAGGCATCCGCGGTGCCCGACGAACCGGGCAAGGGCCCGGGCGAGAAGTACACCGGCCCGGTCTACTGATCCGACGCGGCACCGGTTCCGACCCCACTTCCGACTCCCACGACCGGATCCGCCCGCCGTCGCGGCGGGCGGATCGGGTCGTCAGCTCGCGGCAGCCACCTTCTTCGTGGTGGTCTTGGCCTTTGCGGTCGTCTTCGTCGCGGTGGTCTTCGTCGCGGTGGTCTTCGTCTTCGCGGCGCGCTTGCGTGCCGGAGCGCGAGTGGGCGCGGCGGCTCGGCCGTCGAGGATCTCCGCAAGGAAGCGTCCGGTGTAGCTCTCCTCCACCGTGACGACCTCGTCCGGGGTGCCCTGCGCAACCACCGTGCCGCCCCCGGAGCCGCCCTCCGGACCCATGTCGATGATCCAGTCGGCGGTCTTGATGACGTCGAGGTTGTGCTCGATGACGATCACGCTGTTGCCCTTGTCGACCAGACCGTTGATGACCCCGAGCAGTTTGCGGATGTCCTCGAAGTGCAGGCCCGTGGTGGGCTCGTCGAGGATGTAGGCGGTACGCCCGTTGGAGCGCTTCTGCAGTTCGGCGGCGAGCTTGACGCGCTGCGCCTCACCACCGGACAGGGTCGTCGCCGGCTGGCCGAGGCGGACGTAGCCGAGACCGACCTCCACCAGCGTATTGAGGTAGCGGTGGATGGAGGTGACCGGCTGGAAGAACTCGGCGGCCTCCTCGATCGACATGTCGAGCACCTCGGCGATGGTCTTGCCCTTGTAGTGCACCTCGAGCGTCTCGCGGTTGTAGCGGGCGCCGTGGCACACCTCGCACGGCACGTACACGTCGGGCAGGAAGTTCATCTCGATCTTCAACGTGCCGTCGCCCGAGCACGCCTCGCACCGGCCGCCCTTGACGTTGAAGGAGAACCGGCCCGGCTGGTAGCCGCGCACCTTCGCCTCGGTGGTGGACGCGAACAGGGTGCGGATCTTGTCGAACACCCCTGTGTAGGTAGCCGGGTTGGAACGCGGCGTGCGGCCGATCGGCGACTGGTCGACCTGGACGAGCTTGTCGAGCTGGTCGAGTCCGTTGATGCGGGTGTGCCGTCCCGGCACCTGTCGCGCGCCGTTGAGCTTGTTGGCCATCACGGTGGCGAGGATGTCGTTGACGAGCGTCGACTTCCCGGAGCCGGAGACACCGGTGATGCAGGTGAGCACGCCGAGCGGGAACGACACGTCGATCTCGCGCAGGTTGTTCTCGCGGGCACCGACGACGGTGACCTGCCGCCCCTTGTCGATGGGCCGGCGAACCGCCGGAATCTCGATCTCCTCACGCCCGGACAGATAGGCCCCGGTGAGCGAGTCGGGATTGTCGAGCAGCTCCTTGTAGGTGCCGCTGTGCACGACCTTGCCACCGTGCTCACCCGCGCGGGGGCCGATGTCGACGACCCAGTCGGAGGCGCGGACGGTGTCCTCGTCGTGTTCGACGACGATGAGAGTGTTGCCGAGATCGCGCAGCCGGGTGAGGGTGTCGATGAGGCGACGGTTGTCGCGCTGGTGCAGACCGATGGACGGCTCGTCGAGCACGTACAGCACGCCGACGAGACCGGAACCGA
>NZ_AJVB01000551.1:0-2375 GCF_000278445.1 Rhodococcus sp. R1101 | reverse complement strand
CTGGAACGAATCCCAGTGCTGACCCTTGTCGTCCTCCGGGTTGAACCGAGCGATCTTGAGGGTGACCATCGTCGCGCCCTCGGGCACGGGTGGCAGGGTCGAAGCGCCCGCGTCGGTCTTCTCGATGGTAGTCATCAGTACTTACGCTCCATGGGCTCGTACCGGGTCTGGACCACCGGCTTGTAGTCCAGGCGAATGTCGGAGATCAGGTCCTCGCCCACCTTGTACGCCATGGTGTGCTGGAGGAAGTTCTCGTCGTCGCGCTTCGGGTAGTCCTCGCGGGCGTGGCCGCCACGCGATTCCTTGCGGTTCAGAGCGCCGACGACCGTCACCTCGGCCATCTCGAGGAGGAAGCCGAGCTCCACGGCCTCGAGCAGGTCGCTGTTGTAGCGCTTGCCCTTGTCGTGGACGGTGATCTCCTTGTAGCGCTTCTTCAGCTCGTGGATGTCGTTGAGTGCCTGCGTCAACGTCTCCTCGGTGCGGAACACCGACGCGTTGTTGTCCATCGTCTGCTGCAGCTCGGTGCGGATGTCGGCGACCCGCTCCTTGCCACCCTGATGCAGGATCAGGTCGAGCCAGTCGTCGACGTACTTCGTCGGCTGCTCCGGCATCTCGACGTGCTTCGTGCTGTTGGCGTACTCCGCAGCGGCGATACCCGCGCGGCGACCGAAGACGTTGATGTCGAGCAGCGAGTTGGTGCCGAGACGGTTGGCGCCGTGGACGGACACGCACGCGCACTCGCCGGCCGCGTACAGGCCGGGCACGACGTTCTCGTTGTCGCGCAGGACCTCGCCGTCGACGTTGGTCGGGATACCGCCCATGACGTAGTGGCAGGTCGGGTACACGGGCACGAGCTCGGTGACGGGGTCGACGCCGAGGTAGGTGCGGGAGAACTCGGTGATGTCGGGCAGCTTCTCCTCGAGGACGTCCTCGCCGAGGTGGGTCACGTCGATGTAGACGTAGTCCTTGTTCGGTCCGGCGCCGCGGCCCTCGAGCACCTCGAGCACCATCGACCGGGCGACGATGTCGCGCGGTGCGAGGTCCTTGATGGTGGGGGCGTAGCGTTCCATGAACCGTTCGCCGTCGGCGTTGCGGAGGATACCGCCCTCACCCCGCACGGCCTCCGAGATGAGGATGCCGAGACCGGCCAGACCCGTGGGATGGAACTGGTGGAACTCCATGTCCTCGAGCGGCAGGCCCTTGCGGAAGATGATGCCGAGGCCGTCACCGGTGAGGGTGTGGGCGTTCGACGTCGTCTTGTACATACGGCCCGAGCCGCCCGTCGCGAAGACGATCGCCTTGGCGTGGAAGACGTGGATCTCGCCGGTCGCGAGCTCGTACGCGATGACACCCGTCGCGACGGGACCGTTCTCGGTCTCGGTCAAGGTGATGTCGAGCGCGTAGAACTCGTTGAAGAACTCCACGTCGTGCTTGACGCAGTTCTGGTACAGCGTCTGCAGAATCATGTGGCCGGTGCGGTCGGCGGCGTAGCACGCGCGACGGACCGGAGCCTTACCGTGGTCGCGGGTGTGACCACCGAAGCGGCGCTGGTCGATCTTGCCCTCGGGCGTCCGGTTGAACGGAAGGCCCATCTTCTCGAGATCGAGAACGGCGTCGATGGCCTCCTTGGCCATGATCTCCGCGGCGTCCTGGTCGACCAGGTAGTCGCCACCCTTGACGGTGTCGAAGGTGTGCCACTCCCAGTTGTCCTCTTCGACGTTCGCGAGGGCGGCGCACATGCCACCCTGAGCGGCGCCGGTGTGGCTGCGGGTGGGGTAGAGCTTCGTGAGCACTGCGGTGCGCGCACGCGGGCCGGCTTCGATGGCCGCACGCATGCCGGCGCCGCCGGCGCCGACGATGACTACGTCGTAACGATGTTCCTGCATGAAGGTTCGGCTCCCCTAGCTCGCCGTGATGTTCGGGTCGAAGGTGAAGATCACGTAGGTGCCCAGGCCCATGATCAGGATCATCGACACGACGAGGATCGTGTTGAGCCAGAACCGGGTGGAGTCCTTACGTGCGTAGTCGGCGATGACGGTGCGCAGACCGTTACCGCCGTGGAGCTGTGCGAGCCACAGCATCGACAGGTCCCAGATCTGCCAGAAGGGGCTGGACCAGCGGCCCGCGACGAACGCGAAGTTGATGCGGTGCACGCCCTCGTCGAGCATCAGCATGATGAACAGGTGACCGAGGACCAGGATGATCAGGGCGAGGCCGGACAGGCGCATGAACAACCAGGCGTAGAGCTCGAAGTTGTTCTTCGCGGCACGCCGCGGCGAACGTGGGTTGTCCAGACCGGCGGGCCGGTCGTATTCCTTACCGAGGGTCTTCGCTTCGGTCATGTCAGTGCCCCGCAAAAGTGTTGAAGAGGATGC
>NZ_AJVB01000550.1:0-2377 GCF_000278445.1 Rhodococcus sp. R1101 | reverse complement strand
TGGGCGGGATGAGCATCATCGCGTGGGCCGAGAAGTACCCGGAGAACGTCGATCGCACGGTCGCGGGTGTGCTGCTCGCGAGCACCGGCACCGACCGGCTGGTCGCCGACTCGGCAATCGTGCCTCTGCCGCAACGCTTCCCGCGGGTACCGGCACCTGTGGCGAGCCGGCTCATGGGTGCGACGGTCCCGTTGGCGTCGTCCGCCGTGACGACCCGGGCACTGCGCTACGTGGCTCTCTCGCCCGGTGCGAGCGCCGCGGAGGTGGCGTTCTGCGAACGGATCGTGCTCGGGTGCCCGCCGCGCACGCGGGGTGGCTGGGGCAGGGCACTGAGCGCTCTCGACATCCGGGAGGGCCTGCAGAATCTCACCGTGCCGACGACGGTGCTCGTCGGCACGGCAGACCGTCTCACCCCGCCCGTACACGCTCGGCGCCTGGCCGAGGAACTCGAGCGCGCGGGCAATCTCGAACGTCTCGTGGTGCTCGACGGCATCGGGCACATGAGCTCGGTCGAAGCGATCGACAGGTTCGACGAGGAGCTCGCGCACCTCGTCGAACGAGCCGGAGTGCCCGTCGGCTGAGTCGGTTCGCCGGCGCCGGCCGGTGTTCTACCGGAAGACGACGGTCTTGCTGTCGTGCACCAGCACGCGATCCTCGAGGTGCCAGCGCAGGCCGCGCGAGAGCACCAGCTTCTCGACGTCGCGGCCCTGGCGGACCATGTCGCTGACGCTGTCGCTGTGACTGACCCGGATGACGTCCTGCTCGATGATCGGTCCGGCGTCGAGTTCGGCGGTGACGTAGTGGCAGGTCGCGCCGATGAGCTTCACACCACGCGTGAATGCCTGGTGGTAGGGCCGTGCGCCGATGAACGAGGGCAGGAAGCTGTGGTGGATGTTGATCGCCCGTCCGGCCCAGTGCTCGCACAGCGCCTCCGGGAGTACCTGCATGAACCGGGCGAGGACCACCGCGTGCGGGTCGTAGGCGTCGACGAGCTTGCGCACCTGTTCGAAGGCCGGGCCGCGCTCGGCGGGATCCTTCGGGAACGACACGTAGTGGAATTCGATGCCGTGCCGCTGCGCGACCGGTTCGAGATCGCGATGGTTGCCGATGACGGCGCACACCTCGGCGTCGAGTTCGCCTGCTGCGACCCGCCCGAGGATGTCGTGCAGGCAATGCGCCTCCTTGCTGACGAGCAGCACGATGCGCTTGCGCTTGCCGGTGTCGGAGAGCGTCCATTCGGTCTGCGGACCGATGTCGGCTGCGACGCCCGCGAACTTCTCGCGCAGTTCGTCGAGGCCGAACGGAATCGACGACGCCCGGACGGCCTGACGGGTGAAGAACCAGCCGGTGTCCTGGTCGGCGTGGTAGGCCGCTTCGACGATCGAACCCCCGACCTCCGCGAGAAAGGTCGAGATGCGGGCGACGATCCCGGTGGTGTCCGGGCAGCCCAGGGTCAGAACGTAACGTCGATCGTCGGCGGAGGAGGCGAGCGTCATGACTCCGATTGTCTCAGGTGCTGCGCAGGGCGCGTCCGCCGGTCGTCAGCCCGAGACCGGAGGACGCCGCACCGTGGCCGTCGCCACGAGAGTGGTGGCGTCGATCGTGTGCAGGCCGCGTGCCGTGACCTCGTCGGCGATCCGGTGCCGTACCGCTGCCACCTGCTCGGAGTCGAGCCCGGTCAGTGCCGCACGCAGACCCGTACCCGTCACGAGCGACCAGCACAGCTCGTCGGTCGCGGGAAGCAGATTCGACAGGGTGCGGACCTCCACGGAATCCGTTCCGGCATCGGTGAGCCATGCCTCGAGAGTCCGCGGAGTGTCGATCCGGTGCAGCGGCATGCGATCGCGCAGAGCGCCGCGGTCGCGCGGCTCGGGGGAGTGGCGGGCCGCGACGTCGAACACGATCGACGAGAACTCCTCCATCGCCCCGCGTCGCCACACCGTCACACCGGCGCGTCCGCCCTGCCGCACGAGGGAGACGAGGCGCCAGAAGGCGCGGTCCATGTCCGGGAGGAAGAACACCCCGTAGGAGACCGCCAGCACGTCGTAGCCGGGAGCGGGTACGTCCGAGGGCGGTTCCCACCTCGAGGCGTCCGCGCAGACGAATTCGATGTTCTTCAGGCCGCGGCGTTCCGCGCTCAGGCGGCCGCGTTCGAGCATCTCGTCGGCGATGTCGACGCCGTGGACGAGTCCGTCGGGCCCGACGGCCGCGGCGGCGGGAAGCGCGGACGATCCCGTTCCGCAGCACGCGTCGAGCACCGCTTCGCCCGGGGAGACGCCCAGCTGGAAGACCAGTGCCTGTCCGGCCGGACCCCACACGCCGGGGTGAGGTCGTCGAAATCACCACTCGCCGCGTCGAAGGTGCGGGCGGTCTCGGT
>NZ_AJVB01000549.1:0-2390 GCF_000278445.1 Rhodococcus sp. R1101 | reverse complement strand
ATGATCCGTTCGGCGGTCCATCCGTCCTGGGCGTAGCCGTAGGCACCCCACTGCCCCATTCCGCGGCCGTGGCCGTGGCCGAAGCCGGTGAACGTGAAGGGTGTGTCGGCCGAAACCGCCTGGACGACATCCGGTGTCGCCTGATCGTTCTGTACGAGAGCGCCCACACCGGCGCCGACGAGCAGTGCGGGGGCCACCCCGAGCGCAGCAGCACGAGCGATGGAGGGACGCCATCCGTTGCGCAGCGGCCTGCCGAGGATGATGCGCCGCCTCCGGATCTTGCCTCTGCGCCCGATGGACTGTCGTGACATGACGTTGCTCCCTCGTTGTCGCTTTCGGCGCGAACTCGTGATCCGCGATATCGGACAATTTCGACCGATCCTCAAGCTCAGGTTGAGGCTTAAGGTTTGCTGCGTCTAGTGTGACAAGAGTGACGGAGCTAGGCAACAAATGTCACAGAAGCAACACAAGAATCACGAGTTACAGAACTTTCGTGGCCGATCCGGACTACGAAAGCGACACGTAAGGGACGATCCGAAGTCGGAACCCGTCCGCTCGAGCACCAACGACAGGGAGTAGCAAACAGTGCCGCATCGCCGCCCCAAGCCGTCGATCGTCCTGGGTGCCGTCGCCGCCCTGGCCGTCGCGACGCCCTTCGCCGTCTCCGGGCTGACCAGCACCGCTCCCGAGATCCGGCCTGCCAACGACACCGTCGAGGCGGTGGCACCCGATATCGCGGAAGTCGTGCTCGCCTCGGTGCCCGACCTGATCATCCCGCTCGAGGAACTGACCGGTCTCAACCTGCCCGATCTCAGCCTGAAGCAGATCGTCGACGGGCTTCCCCAGATCACCACCGCGCCCGACCCGAACGGTGGGATCGTCCAGCGCGTCGGCGCGACCGTCAAGGAACTCACCCGCGACACCCCCTTCAGTCTCGTCGCCCTCGCGGCCGAGGACGTCGCCGCCACCGACGCGCTCATCCGCGCCCGGCACGACGACGGCAGCTGGGGTCCGTGGACCGCGACCGAACCGATCGAGACACGCGCCGACGACACCGCCGAGGCGGGGCGGACGGGCACCGAGCCGATCTACGTCGGCGCCACGCGTGCGGTGCAGGTGCTGCTGACGCCGCGTCCCGGCCCCGAACCGAACCTCGCCGGAGCGGAGGCCCCGCCGGCACCTCCGGCACCCGGAGCTCCCCCAGCAGAGGCTCCCGCACCCGGAGCCCCGGCTCCGGAAGCACCGGCCGAGGCCCCGGCCCCCGTCGACGAGGCACCCGCGCCGGTCGCCGCGCCCGCCGCGGACGCGCCCGACCTCGGATATGTGCCCGCGTCCTCGTCCCGGCCGCTGCGCGAGAACCCGCTGCAGGCGGCCGCCGAAGCGGTCAGCGCAGTGCTCATCTCGCCCGGCAGCAGCGAGTCGGACGCGCACCTCGAGGACATCGCGAGCCCGCTCGGCAGCTCCGGCCTGAAGGTCATCACCCGCCAGCAGTGGGGCGCCGACGAGTCGATGCGGTGCCAGAATCCGACCTTCGACGACTCGCTCGGCGGCGCGACCGTGCACCACACCGCGGGGAGCAACAACTACTCGAAGGCCGAATCCGCCGAGATCGTGCGCGCGATCTACGCGTACCACGCACGGACGCTCGGCTGGTGCGACGTCGGGTACAACACGCTCGTCGACAAGTACGGCCAGATCTTCGAGGGTCGCGCCGGTGGTCTCGAGCGCAACGTCCAGGGCGCCCATGCGGGTGGATTCAACGAGAACACCCACGGCATCGCGATCATGGGCGACTTCTCCACCCAGGCACCGCCGCAGGCCGCGATCGATGCGGTCGGTAAGTTCCTCGGCTGGCGTCTGGCACGCGCGGGACTCGACCCCAAGGGCCGCACCACCATGTACTCCGAGGGCACCTCGTTCACCCCGTACCCCCGTGGCACAGCGGTGGATCTGCCGATCATCTTCGCGCACCGCGACGTGGGCAACACCAGCTGCCCGGGCGACGGCGCCTACGCGCAGCTGGGCCAGATCCGCGACATCGCCGCAGCTGCGGCGAAGGGCGGCGGTGGCAGCCCGCAGCCGTCGAAACCGGAGCCCTCGAACCCGAAACCGTCGAACCCGTCACCGTCGAACCCGTCGCCGAACGTGCCGGACATCAACGTCGGAGCGCTGGCCTCGGGATCGGCCGACACGGCCGAGGGTGCGGTCGACGACCTGATCCGCCTCAGCGGTCACCCGCTGGTCCAGAAGTGGCTCGCCGAAGGCGGCGAACTCGGCCGGCTCGGACAGGCAGTGACCTCGATCCTTCCCGCGATCAAGAACGGTTTCGAACGGGTCGATTTCGTCAACGGTGCCATCTACACATCACCGAACGGCGGAACATGGACGGT
>NZ_AJVB01000548.1:0-2387 GCF_000278445.1 Rhodococcus sp. R1101 | reverse complement strand
GCCGGGCGCCACGCAGGACGAGCAGCACCGGAGCGTCGAGGTTCGCCGCGATACGAGCGTTGTACGACAACTCGCTGGGATTGGCGATCTCGGTGTAGTCGCTGCCGACGATGACGACGGCGTCGCAGCGGTCGGCCACCGCGTGGTACTTGCCGACGATGTCGCTGAGCGCTGCGTCGGGGTCGTCGTGGACGTCGTCGTAGGTGACGCCGATACAGTCCTCGTAACCGAGGTCGACGGTGGTGTGTTCGAGCAGCAGTTCGAGGATGTAGTCGGTGTCGCTGTCGGAGCGCGCGATGGGCCGGAAGACGCCGACGCGGGCGGTGGACGCGCACAGCGTCTGCAATACGCCCAGAGCGACGGTCGATTTCCCCGTGTCCCCCTCCGGAGCTGCGATGTAGATGCTCGAGACGGACCCTGCAGCAGCACTCATGGATCCCACCCTAACGGCAAACTTTGCTCCGTCCGAGTGCCCACGCATATGCCCGGCCGCAGGTGCCCGGCCGGGCATATGGCGACTGAAATGGTGGTGAGCATCACGCTGTGCCATGCTGCTCGGCGAGCACCCCCAGCTCGACCGACTCGCGCGGGCCGAACTGCTTTGCCGCCAGGAAAGCGCACACAACCTTCCCCCGCCGGACGATCAGGCGGCGCGGACCCGCGCCAATCCCCATTCGTGGGCCAGGAGTTCGTAGGAACGCAGACGGTCCTCGTGGCCATGCGTGACCGAGGTGACGACGAGTTCGTCGGCGTCCGTCACTCGGCGGAGAGTGTCGAGGCGCTCCGCCACCGTGCTCGGCGACCCCACGAACTGGGTAACGATGCGGTCGTCGACGAGGGTACGCTCCTCGGCGGTCAGTGGCGGGGTGGTGTCCGGATTCGGGTACGGGATCGCACCGCGACCCACACGGATGCTGTGTGTCCAGTGCCCGTAGGTCGATGCCAGTTCGCGCGCGGTGGCGTCGTCGTCCGCGACGACCGCGTCGGCCGAGACCACGACGTACGGCTCCGACAGGATCGACGACGGACGGAACGCCGCCCGGTACGCCTCGACCGCTTCGACTGTCGTTCCTGGGCTGACGTGGTAGTTCGCACCGAACGGCAGGCCCAGGCGACCCGCAAGTTCCGCCGACGGTCCGGCGCTCGACCCGAACACCCACAGCTCGAGGTCGGCGCCCTCTCCCGGGCCGGCGTGCAGGTCGATTCCGTCCGGCGTCGTGTAGGTGCCGTTCAGGAAGGCGAGGATGTCCTCGACCTGCCGTGAGAAGTCGGGCGACTCGGCGCCGGGTTGCTGCAGGACACCGAAACTCGCGGCGAGACGCGACGACGACAGCAACTTCGCCGCCGAAAAGGGCGGCGGAATGATCAGCCCGTCGCGGATCTCCGTCGCCCGCGGAGCAGGTTCGGGAGCGGCCGCACCAGCCAGCGCCTCCGCCCGTCGCTGACCCGACCTGCCGAGACCGAGATCGATGCGTCCCGGGTACAGGGCGTCGAGGGTGCCGAAGGATTCGACGACACCGATCGCCGTGTTGTGCCCGAGCTGGACCGCGGCGGCACCGACACGGATGGTGCGGGTCGCGGCAGCGATCGCACCGATGAGCACGTCGGGTGCCGACGACGCGACGGCGACGAAGTGGTGCTCGGCGACCCAGTACCTTTTGTATCCCCACGCTTCGACGTGGCGCGCCAGGTCGAGGGTGTTGCGCAGTGCTTCCGGCACCGAGGATCCCTCGCTGACCGGCGAGAGGTCCAGCACGGACAGCGGGACCGGATTTACCGCGTTCACGACAACTGCCCGACACGCGGAGTACGTTCACCGGCTTCGACGGCGAACGGAAGGCGGTTCTGCGGCGGCGCGATCGGGCACGTCGCCGCGTCGGTGAACGCGCACGGCAGGTTCGCGGCGCGGGTGAAGTCGAGCGTGACCGTCCCGTCCTCGGCAGGCGCCTCGACCTGCAGGATCCGCGCGGCCGGATAGGTCGTCACCCCGCTCGTCGCGTCGGTGAACAGGATCCGCA
Organism: Rhodococcus sp. R1101; assembly: GCF_000278445.1. NCBI lineage: Bacteria > Bacillati > Actinomycetota > Actinomycetes > Mycobacteriales > Nocardiaceae > Rhodococcus > Rhodococcus sp. R1101. Next base: position 369 of record NZ_AJVB01000548.1, on the reverse strand, counting down.
GCGGACCGCCGGCATCACCGAAGGCAACGAGTTCGTGTTCGGCACCGTCGTATTCGAACCGGATCACACCCGCCGCCGGGTGGTGGTGTTCGAGCCCGTCGACGACCGCGCCCGTCGTCACGACCTGCTGTTCGTCGAATGCTTCGAAACGGGCGGTCAGTACCCAGGACGGGTCGGGTTCGTAGGCCGGGACGCCGGTGAACGACGCGAGAGCCGGTGCCGTCCGGTCGTGGATGCGGATCCCGAATCGTCCGGTGCGCCGGATGATCTCGACGAAGCCGCGGTCGAACTCAGCTTCGAGACCGGGCGCCCCCTCGACCGGCTCGTAGGTGGTGGTCTCCCCGTCGAATTCGTGGAACACCGATTCGC
>NZ_AJVB01000547.1:0-2389 GCF_000278445.1 Rhodococcus sp. R1101 | reverse complement strand
CCGCGACCCCGGGCACGGTCGTCTTCCGCAACGCCCTGATCGAGGTCATCCAGTACGCGCCGCAGACCGGCGAGGTGCACGAGATCCCGATCCTGGCCGCGCCGCCGTGGATCAACAAGTACTACATCCTCGATCTCGCGCCGCAGCGCAGCCTCATCGAGTGGGCCGTGCAGCACAACCGCACCGTGTTCGCGATCTCGTACCGTAACCCGGGCGAGTCGATGCACGAGATCACGATGGACGACTACTACCGGCAGGGTGTTTCGGCGGCACTCGACGTCGTCGAGGAGATCACCGGGTCGTCACGAATCGAGGTGCTCTCGATCTGCCTCGGTGGCGCGATGGCGGCGATGGCGGCGGCCCGGATGGGCAAGCTCGGCGACGAGCGGATCAGCGCGTTCACCATGCTCAACACGCTCCTCGACTACAGCGAGGTCGGCGAGCTGGCACTGCTCACCGACCCGGCGACGCTCGACCGCGTCGAGTTCCGGATGAGCAGGCAGGGCTTCCTCTCGGGTAACGAGATGGCCGGCAGTTTCGACATGATCCGCGCGCGGGATCTGATCTTCAACTACTGGGTATCGCGGTGGATGAAGGGCGAGAAGCCCGCCGCCTTCGACATCCTGGCGTGGAACGAGGACAGCACCCGCATGCCGGCGAAGATGCACTCGCACTACCTGCGGTCGCTGTACGGACGCAACGAGCTCGCGCGCGGTGTGTACGAGCTCGACGGCGAGGTCCTCGACCTGTCGGACATCACGTGCGATACCTACGTGGTCGGCGCGATCAACGATCACATCGTGCCGTGGACCTCGTCGTACAAGGCCACGGGGTTGCTCGGTGGCTCGGTCCGGTACGTGCTGACCAGCGGCGGCCACGTGGCCGGCGCGGTCAATCCCCCGAGCCCGAAGGCGTGGTTCGACGCCGTCGGCACCCCCGACGCAGACGAGCTGCCGAAGCTGCCCGAGGATCCGAAGGTCTGGGCCGAGAGGACCACCCGCACCCCCGGTTCGTGGTGGGAGGACTGGACGGCGTGGTCGGCGAAGCGTGCCGGTGACCTCGTCGCGCCGCCGGCGATGGGCAGCGCGCAGCATCCGCCCCTGTGTGATGCGCCGGGAACCTATGTCTTCGAGTGACATTGCGAGTTAGCTATCATCTTGCTAACCTGCTAACAGCGCTGATCCGAGCGCACCCCTACAGGGGAAGTTCCGCTCCCGTCACGAGCGCCCACGGAAGGTACACATCATGACCGCACCGACCAAGACCACCGCCGCGAACGCCGGCACCAAGGCCACCGATGCCGCGGCCAAGGCGACCGAAGCCGCCACGAAGGCCGCCACCGAGGCCACCGCAACGGCGCAGCAGTCGGCCGAGAAGCTGACCTCGACGGCCGCCGCGGTCGCCGACAAGGCCGCCACCGAGTTCACCAAGACCGTCGACGAGGCCACCGAGCGCTTCCAGGAGTTCAACGCGAAGTTCATCGACGCTGCGAAGCAGAGCGGGAACCTCGGTGTCGACACCTACGAGAAGGCCGTCTCGAGCATCCTGGATCTGCAGGAGAAGGTCGCCGAGGCCACCCCCGTCGAGTGGGTCGCCGAGCTCACCAAGGCTCAGGTCTCCTTCGCTCGAGAGCTCACCACCACCGTCACGAGCACGGCTCGTGACCTCCTCAAGTAATCGACGACTCTCTCGATGCAGTTGTCGAACCCGAACACCGCATCAGCGGACGTTCTCCGGTGCAGTGCATGCAGTCACTGACACCCGCCAGGATCGCCGCGGCCCCGATTCGTCTCGGGACCGCGGCGATCGCCGGTTGGAGCGCCTATCTCGCCGGCCTCGTACGACGCGGCGCCACACCGTGCACAGTGGTCTCCGACGCGAACCGGTACAGCCGGGCACTGACCTCGGCCACGCTTCCGCGCTGGCGCACGAACTGGCCTGTGGTGCGCCGATGGCCCCTCGGCGGTCTTCGCGACTGTGGCACACCCGACGCAGTCCGCGACGAGATTCCCACCCTGCTGCTGCCGCCGCAGGCCGGCACCCATTCGTGCATCGTCGATCATTCCGCCGACCGCAGCCAGGTCGAAGCCCTCAGAGCCGGCGGTCTCACCCGTCTGCACTGCCTCGATTGGGCGCCGGCGACCACCGCCACGGACGATTGCTCGATCGACGAGCACCTGGCCGTCGTGGCCGACGCCGTCGCTCATCTCGGCGGCAGGGTGAACCTGATCGGCGACAGCCAGGGCGGGTGGCTCGGCACCGTCTACGCGGCGCTGCACCCCGGGACCGTGCACTCGTTGACCGTGGCGGGGGCACCGATCGACTTCCACGTGGACCAGCCCGCGCTGTCGGTGCTGGCTCATGCGCCCCGCACGGCGGCGGCCTCGAC
>NZ_AJVB01000546.1:0-2404 GCF_000278445.1 Rhodococcus sp. R1101 | reverse complement strand
GCGCTGGCCGGCACCGTGAACAGGGCACTGCGCGGCGGGGGGCGGATCGCTGTCGCTCGCCGCACCGAACACCGTGATCAACGTCCCCATCTCGGGCACACGCCGGTTCGCGGCGCGGTCGTGGCCGCTCGCCCGTCTGCGCACCGTGGCGAGGGCGGCCGACGCGACCGTCAACGATGTCGTGCTGGCCATGTCGTCGGGAGCACTGCGCACTCTTCTCATGGAGCAGGAAGCGCTGCCCGACAAGTCGCTCGTAGCCATGGTCCCCGTCTGTCTCCGGCCCGACAAGGACTGCGCAGGAAACGAACTCGGCGTCCTGATGTGCGATCTGGGTACGGACCTGGCCGATCCGGCCGACCGGCTGGCCCGGGTGTCGGCGTCGACCACGGAGGGCAAGGCCTCCATGCAGGGCATGTCCACCCTGTCGCGGTTGGCGACCAGCGCGCTCGGCGTCGCGCCACTGGCGGTAGGCATCCTCACCCGCAATCGCGCACTCCCCGCCCGCCCTTCAACGTCATCGTCTCGAACGTGCCGGGATCCCCGGATCCGTTGTACTGGAACGGCGCTCGGGTGGACGCGGTGTATCCGCTGTCCGTGCCCGTCGACGGTCAGGCGCTGAACATCACGTGCACGAGCACCGACGACGCCATCGCCTTCGGCCTGACCTCGTGCAGTCGCAGCCTGCCGCAACTGCAGCCGCTGCTCGACCACTTCGACGCGGCCCTCGAAGCACTCGAGGACGCCCTCGGCATCGAGCCGGACGACGACGAGCCATCCGTCCGTGCAGGCTGACTTCACGGAGTAGCGGTAACACACTCGTGTGCCCGAGTCGGACAACTGCCCCAGGAATCGCCGTTCCCGTGTGCGAAGGCGCTCTGCGGGAGCACTATCGACCGAGAGCGGTGTGTCCGTCGGGAGGCATCGACGCCGACACCGGAACTCTCGTCCCACTCCTCGCGGAGAGTAGGTTCGAATGCAGAAGCTGACGCCGTTCTACGAAAAGGTCCAGACCCACTACGACCTGTCCGACGACTTCTTCGAACTGTTTCTCGACCCCACCCGCACGTACAGTTGCGCCTATTTCGAGCGCGACGGAATGAGCCTCGAGGAAGCGCAGATCGCGAAGGTCGACCTTGCTCTCCGCAAGTGCGATCTCCGGCCCGGAATGACGCTGTTGGACATCGGTTGCGGGTGGGGCTCGACGATGGTGCGGGCGACGCAGCGATACGACGTGCACGTCATCGGCTTGACGTTGAGCCGCAACCAGTACGAGCACGTGTCCGGTCTGCTCTCGGGAATGTCGGCCGGCGGCCGTACCGCCGAGGTCCGCCTGCAGGGGTGGGAGGAATTCGACGAGCCTGTGGACCGCATCGTCAGCATCGGGGCGTTCGAGCATTTCCGCCGGCAGAGGTACGAGACCTTCTTCGAACGCACCTCGCGCATCCTGCCCGACGACGGCCGGATGCTGCTGCACACCATCGTCGGTCATTCCCGCGCGCAGCTCGAGGCGATGAAGGTGCCGGTCACCCGGGAGGACGCCCTGTTCCTGCGATTCATCATGCGGGAGATCTTCCCCGGAGGGCAGCTACCCGACCGGGACCTGGTCATCACCGGCGCGCAACGCAACAGTTTCTGGGTGCAGAACATCGAGTCGCTGCAACCCCATTACGCCCGCACACTCGACCTGTGGGCGCAGGCCCTCGAGTCGCGTCGCGACGATGCGGTCCGGATGGCGTCCGACGAGGTCTACCAGCGATACATCAGGTACCTGACCGGTTGCGCCGCGAACTTCCGACGGCGCCTCATCGACGTCCAGCAGTTCACCCTCGTGAAGCAGCGACAGCGATCATGAGGATCTGTCACGAGCGAGACCGGGGGCGGAACGAATCCGGCGTGGCTGCACGCCAATCCGCTGACCACATGGGCGGTGGATCGGCGAGGAGTGCGCCCGGAGCGAGCCATTCGTAGAGCTCCGTATAGGAGCGAACGGTGGTCGGCGACACCTTCTTCCGAAGCATGTCCGTCGTGAGCCCGCCGGGTTCGTCGACGCCCATCGACGCCATGAGTCGAACCGCCTGACGCACCGTGCTCGCGTGGTACCGCTGCACTCGTAATGCCTTGTCCGCCACATCGAGCGCCCGCGCTCGTTTCGGGTCCTGGGTCGTCACTCCGACCGGGCACCTGTTCGTGTGGCATCGCTGCGCCTGGATGCATCCGAGCGCCATCATCATCGCCCGCGCCGAATTGGTGTAGTCCGCACCGTGGATCAGCCGCTTCACCATGTCGTTTCCGGTCGCGACCTTGCCGCTCGCGCCGATCCTGATGCGGCCCCGCAATCCGGTACCCACGAGGGCGTTGTGGACCGTCATCAGCCCGTCGGTGAGCGGAAGCCCCATGTTGTCCT
>NZ_AJVB01000545.1:0-2408 GCF_000278445.1 Rhodococcus sp. R1101 | reverse complement strand
CGGCCAGTTCGACCTCGACGCCGTCGCCGACAGGACGGAACTCCCGCGCAGGGTTGGCGAGGTGGACGTCCCACTTGGCGGCGGCCAGCGCGGTGAATCGTTCGGAGACGTCGGCGTCCAGATGCCGCAGCAGGCGGTCGGTCCGCGCGACCACCGAGACCCGGGTGCCGAGCGCCGAGAACACGTGGGCGAATTCCATCGCGATGAAGCCGGTCCCGAGGATCACGAGGGATTCGGGCAGTTTCGGCAGTCGCATGACGTCGTCGCTCGTGTGATATCTCACACCGGAGTCGAGCACGTCCTGCGGGATCGTCGGCCGCGAACCGGCCGCCACGACCACCTGATCCGCGGTGATCACCTCTCCGGTTCCGGTGTCGATGCGGCGCTCGCCGACGAAACGCGCGTGCCCGCCGTAGACCGTGACGTTTGCGCAGTCCTCGCGGCGGTAGCGCTCGCCGCCCGCCGCGATCGGATCGATACGGCCGAAGACCCGGTCGACGATGTCGTTCCACCGCACCCCGTCGACGGACGCGTCGATGCCGTACTTCGCCGCGTTCCGGATCGTATGGGCGACCTCGGCGGCGTAGACGTACATCTTCGTGGGGATGCAGCCGACGTTGAGGCAGGTGCCACCGAAGGTGCCTTCTTCGAGAAGGGCGACGCGCATCCCGTCGTAGCGCTCGTCGAGGATCGAATTCCCCGATCCTGTGCCGATGATCGCGAGGTCGTAGTGGGTCACGCGTGCTCTCCCATGGGTCGATGCAGTACGGAAACGGTGGCGGAGCCGGCGAAGTCGTCGGTCTCGGTGCCGGAACCGGAGGTCTCCGCCTCGGTGCCGGAACCGGAGGTCTCCGCCTCGTCCGCTCCGTCCAACCATTCCAGCCACAGGTCCAATTCCCGGAAGGCCACCGCGAGCGGGCCGGGGGTGGACAGGAACACGTCGTGGCGGGCACCGTCGATCGGCACGATCGTCGTGCGGTTCCCGAGACAACCCGCCCATCGCGCGATCTGGCGGACGTCGAGTACCGCGTCGACCGTGTCGACACTCGCGTCGTACCGCGGAGCGGAACGCGAGGCGCCGGACCGCAGGATCAGCGACGGCACCCCGATGTCGAGTCCGCGATGCAGTACGGAATGGCCCCGCCGGACCGCACGCAACCACCCGAACCGGATGGGGAAACCGGTGAGCGGCTTCCAGTCGAGGTCGTAGCGCCAGCCGTCGCTCTGCAGGCTGCGGCCGTAGCTCTCGGTCTTCGGCAGCGGGATCGGCGCCCGGGGCCGGAGCCGGCCGACGGCGTCGATGAGCGTCGTACCCACATTGCGCAGGTAGGAGGGCCCCTGCAGGTCGAACCAGGGGCTATTCAGGACGAGACCCACGATGCCCGCCGCGGCCGGCCCACCGGGCCGGCGACCGAGCCGGTCGAGCCACAACGGCAGCACGAGCCCGCCCGTCGAATGGGCCGCCAGAAGCACACCGCCACCGACCTCGCTGCGCACCACCCTCAACGCCTCGTCGAGTTCGGCGTCGTAGTAGGCGAGATCGGTGACGAAGTGGGGGGTGTGTCCGGGTGCCCGTGAACGACCGCACTTGCGCAGGTCGAGCGCGAAGAACCGGTAGCCGCGCGCCGCGAAGTGTTCGGCGAGATGCTGCTGGAAGAAGTAGTCGGTGAAGCCGTGGATGTAGAGCACCGCGCGGTCGGGCAGATCGGTGGTCGCCGGCTGGTAGCGCACCAGGGTCGCCGAGATCTCGCCTTCACCGTCGGGGTCGGTACCCAGAGGCAGGTCGAGCTGCTCGTAGCCGTCTCCGAGGACGTCAGGACGCCAAGTAGTCACTATCACACCCTAGGTGTGTTCGCCGACCACCGCTCATGGGTACACAATGAGGTGAAATGAAACGCCGGACAACGCGCGGGTAACCTGTCGGTCGCATTCGCGCGCCGCGTTGCGGGACACTCACGCGAGACGGTACCTCCGTATTTCGGCGGCGCGTGCGAACCAGACAAGGAAGTCGATTTCCCAGTGTCAGAGAACGTAGTAGCGAAAACCGACGTAGTGCTCGTGGGCGCGGGCATCATGAGCGCAACCCTCGGTGCGTTGTTGCGTCAGGTGCAGCCCGACTGGTCGATCACCGCGTTCGAGCGTCTCGACGCCGCGGCGGCCGAGAGCAGTGATCCCTGGAACAACGCCGGTACGGGCCACTCCGCGCTGTGTGAGCTCAACTACACCCCCGGCAAGCCGGACGGTTCGGTCGACATCGCGAAGGCCGTGAACGTCAACGAGCAGTTCCAGGTCTCGCGGCAGTTCTGGGCGTACGCCGTCGACAACGGCATCCTGTCCGACCCGAAGAACTTCATCAACCCGGTTCCGCACGTGAGCTTCGTGCACGGCGCCGAGAACGTGAAGTACCT
>NZ_AJVB01000544.1:0-2427 GCF_000278445.1 Rhodococcus sp. R1101 | reverse complement strand
CACGTCCATCTCGATCAGCCCGGCCGATTCGAGCAGGTACAGCGCGCGGGCGTAGTTGGTGGTGTCGCGCGGCACGGCGACGGTGTCGCCGTCCTTCAGCTCGTCGAGCGAGCCGATCTTGTTCGAGTACAGGCCGATCGGCTCGAGGTGCACGTCGGCGACCGCGACGAGATCGTCGACACCCTTCTGCTTCTGCCAGTCCGTCAGGTAGGGCTCGTGCTGGAAATAGTTCGCGTCGACGTCGCCGGCCTCGAGCAATTCGTTGGGATCGACCTCACCGGTGATCTCGACGATGTCGAGCGTGTAGTCGCCCAGCGCCCCGGTGCTCACGACGTGGTCGAGGATCTCGACGTGCGGAGTGGACGATGCAGAGATCCGGAGGGTGGTGCCGTCCTCTTCGGACGACGAGCAGGCCGCGAGACCCACAGCGAGGGTGAGCGCAGCGGAGGCGACGACGATACGACGCAGTGACATCGGGTGGATACCTTCCGTAGGGATTGCGGGACGGACAGAATCGATTATCGGGGTGCAGCGAAGCGGGCGAGGAGATCCGCGTGAAAACGCTCCGCCACGTTCGGGTGTGCCCGGAGGCGGGATTTGAGTGCGTTGAGGCCGTAGACGGCGTGCAGGGTACCGCCGTGCGCGTCGGGGCCGACACCGCGGGCGGCTGCTGCGAGTTCTGCGGGCAACTCCACCGGCGGGAGTGCCCGGTCGAGGCCGGGATTGAGGAAGAACGGCAACGACACGCGGTCCGTGCCCGCGGGCGGGGGCAGCACCCGATGGACCGTCGCCTGGAGGTAACCTCCGGTGGCGACCTCGAGGAGTTCCCCGATGTTGACGATGAAATGTCCTGGGAGCGGGTCGATTTCAACCCAGCGACCGTCGAGTTCGACCTGGAATCCGGTGCTGCCGGGTTCGGGATACAGCAACGTCAACGCACCGACGTCCTTGTGACTGCCGACCCCCTGGTCGGTGACCGACCGGTCGTGCCCGGGATAGCGCGCGATCTTGAGCAGCGGGTCGGGATCGGCAAAGGCCTTCTCGAAGTGATCGGCCGGGGCGCCGAGCGATTCGGCCCAGGCACCGAGCAGCCGGCGTCCGACGTTGCCGGCCTCGTCGATCCAGCGCAGTGCCAGTTCGCGCAGTCGCGGGATCCGCTCCGGCCACAGATTGGGGCCGTGCAGCACCTCCCAGGGACGGTCGGGGCCGATCTCGGCGACGGCGTCGCGCTCCGGACCGATGTCGAGTTGTTCGCGCCAGTCGACGTTGCCCTGGGTGCGCTCGCCACCGACGCGGGTGTAGCCGCGGAAGTGAGGCGAGTGGATGTTCTCGACGGCGAGCTTGTCCGCCTCGGGAAGGGCGAAGAACTCGCGGGCCGCGGCGACGAGGTCGTCCGCGAGCACGGTGTCGATCCCGTGGCCGGCGAGATGGAAGAACCCGATCTCGTGGGTGGCGACCCGGAGACGATCGAGCAGAGCAGTACGTGTTGTGTCGTCGCCGTCGAGATCGGACAGATCGACGACGGGTAATACCGCCGAATCGGACATGATGTGCCTTTCGAACCGCATCGGATGCGAGGATTCCCGGTCGCTTGCCGGACCGTCGGTCGCGGCGGACTCAGGGAAATCGTGAGGGCAGGACGAGCTGCCCGGGCAGGGAGATCAGCGGCAACGACAACACGCAGGAGCCACGGCGCCCCGAGCGCGTGTGCTCACAGTCTGCGTGTGAGTGTTGCCCATGTTCTCCTCCGATGAGGCCGCGCGCGACCTTCGACGACAGTGGCGCCACGACGTGGTCCTGATCAAGGCTAATCGCCTCCGCGACCACCGGGCAAATCACCCCCGACGGGCAACGAGGCCCGTTGCCGGCACAGTGCGTTCCTGCCAGCATACTGTCATGGTGGAAACGGTTCACGTCGCCGTGTACGACACCCTGGCGGACTGGGAGATCGGATACGTCACGGCGCACATCGCGGATCCCGAATGGCAGCGGAATCCCGGACGGTACCGCGTCCGCACGGTCGGCGTCTCCGCCGAGCCGGTCTCGACGAAGGGCGGACTGCGGATAGTCCCGGACACCGCGCTCGCGAATGTGACGCCGGAGGACAGCGCGATGCTGATCCTCGCGGGCAACGACATCTGGTCGACCGACGCCTACGCCCCCTTCGTCGACAAGGCCCGGCAGTTCCTCGACGCCGGCGTACCGGTGGCCGCGGTCTGCGGCGCGACCGGTGCGCTCGCCGCCGCCGGACTGCTCGACGAGCGGCCCCATACGAGCAACGCCCTCGAGTTCCTGCAGGGTGTCGGATACGGCGGCGCGGGGCTGTACCGGGACGAGCCCGCGGTCACGGACGGTGATCTCATCACCGCGAGCGGCATCGCCCCGGTCGACTTCGCCCGCGCGATCTTCGCGCGGCTCGACATGTAC
>NZ_AJVB01000543.1:0-2431 GCF_000278445.1 Rhodococcus sp. R1101 | reverse complement strand
GGCCGCGGGATACACCGCCCACGGCGACCCCGATCGGATCGTCGCCGCACTGCGCGGCGTGCTCGGTTGACGGCGCCCGGCGGGTCGGCCGCCCCGGACCCGCCCGGCGCGTCCTGCAGCTCGGACACGCCCGACGGGTCCTTCACCTCGGACGTCACGGGACGGCGCATCCTCGGTCTCGCCGTGCCCGCCCTCGGAGTCCTCGCAGCCGAACCGCTCTACCTTCTCTTCGACATCGCCGTCGTCGGCCGGCTCGGGGCTCTGCCCCTGGCAGGCCTCGCGATCGGCGGGCTGATCCTCGCGCAGGTCAGCACCCAGCTCACGTTCCTGTCGTACGGGACCACCTCGCGGGCGGCGCGCTTCCACGGCTCCGGCCGGCACGGCGACGCGGTCGGCGAAGGTGTGCAGGCGACCTGGCTCGCGATGATCGTCGGACTGGCGATCCTGATCGTCGGTCAGGCGCTGGCCGGACCCGTCGCACGGTTGCTCGCGGGCGATGCCGAGATCGCCGACGCGGCGGTGTCGTGGCTGCGTGTCGCGCTGTTCGGGGCACCCCTCATCCTGGTCGGTCTGGCCGGCAACGGCTGGATGCGCGGCGTCCAGGACACGATGCGGCCGTTGAGCTTCGTCGTCGTGGGTCTCGCCCTGTCGGCGGTGCTGTGCCCGGTACTGGTCCACGGTCTGCTGGGAGCTCCCCGATGGGAACTCGTCGGTTCCGCCGTCGCCAACGTGATCGGGCAGTCCGTGACGGCCGTCCTGTTCGTGATCGCCCTGCTGCGGTCGGGCGTCCCGCTGCGACCGAACCCCACGGTGATCGGCGCGCAACTGCGCCTCGGACGCGACCTGATCGCCCGCAGTCTCGCGTTCCAGGCGTGTTTCCTGTCCGCGGCGGCGGTGGCAGCCCGATTCGGTGCCGCCGCGGTGGCCGGTCACCAGGTCGTGCTGCAGCTGTGGAATTTCGTGACGCTGACCTTGGACTCGCTGGCGATCGCCGCGCAGGCCCTCGTCGGCGCCGCGCTCGGCGCGGCGGATCGGCGGGGCGCGTCGCGGCTGGCGTGGCGCCTGTCGGTCTGGTCCGCGATCTTCGCCGCGGTCCTGGCCGTGATCTTCGTCCTCGGCCGGGACGTGATTCCCGGTCTGTTCACCGGCGATGCCGCGGTGCTCGATCAGATCGGTGTCGCATGGTGGTTCTTCGTGGCGATCATGCCGCTCGCGGGAATCGTTTTCGCGCTCGACGGAGTTCTTCTCGGTGCCGGGGACGCGGCGTTCCTGCGCACCGCGACGCTGGCCTCGGCGTTGTTCGGGTTCCTGCCGTCGATCTGGTTGTCGCTCGCGTACGACTGGGGTCTGGCGGGTATCTGGACGGGGCTTACGGTGTTCATCGTGTTCCGGATGATCGCCGTCGTATGGCGCACGCTCTCGGGACGATGGGCGGTGACGGGCGCGGACCGGCAGGTGCGTGTCCACGACGAGTCGGGAGGTTAGTGCCGGTGGCAGCGAAGCTGTGGGCGATCAGCGATATCCATGTGGCCCACCGGGGCAACCGGCCGGTCACCGAGGATCTGCATCCCGAGTCGCCCGACGACTGGCTGATCGTCGCGGGCGATGTGTCGGAGAAGACCGACGACATCCGATGGGCGCTGTCACTGCTCCGCAGCCGCTTCGCGAAGGTCATCTGGGTGCCCGGCAACCACGAACTGTGGACGACCGCCAAGGACCCGGTGCAGATGTTCGGGGTCGCCCGCTACGACTACCTCGTGACGATGTGCCGCGAACTCGACGTGCTCACCCCGGAGGATCCCTATCCGATCTGGGAGGGTGAGGACGGTCCGGTGGTGCTCGTCCCGATGTTCCTGCTCTACGACTACTCGTTCCTCCCGGACGGCACCACGACGAAGGCGGACGGCCTCGCGCTCGCGCGGGAACGCAACGTCGTCGCGACCGACGAATTCCTGCTCAAGCCGGATCCGTACGTCACGCGCGACACCTGGTGCCGGGTACGGGTGGAGCAGACCCGGGCGCGACTCGACGCGCTCGATCCCGCGCTGCCCACGGTGCTCATCAACCACTTCCCCCTGGTACGCGAACCCACCCGGATGCTGTTCTATCCCGAGTTCGCGCTGTGGTGCGGCACCACCGAGACGGCCGACTGGCACCTGCGTTACCGGGCGCTGTGCAGCGTCTACGGTCACCTGCACATTCCGCGGACCACCTACTACGACGGTGTGCGCTTCGAGGAGGTCTCGGTCGGTTATCCGCGCGAATGGCAGCGACGCGGTCTCCCGCAGCAGCCGTTGCGGCAGATCCTCCCTGTCCCGGCGTATCCGCCGGGCAGCCTGAACAAGTGGGGCGGTCACTTCACCGTGACCCCCGAGATGGAAGCCGAGGTCGAGAAGATGCGGGCTCAACGAGAGAAGGAGTTGCGGTGACG
>NZ_AJVB01000542.1:0-2433 GCF_000278445.1 Rhodococcus sp. R1101 | reverse complement strand
GAACGGCACCGCACATCGCGCGGTACCGTTCGGTTCGGCGCCCGTCTACGCGCGCGCGAAGCTCAACGTCTCCCCCACGACCCCCTGGATCCACAGGTCGTTGCACGCGACAGCGAGTTCGGGCAGTCCCTCCTCGATGGTCGCGAAGACGTTGCCCGGCACCCACCCCACGTCGCCGTTGAGCAGCAGATTGTTCCGGCCGTAGAACAACGCGAGGTCGGTCGCTCCCTGCTGCGCGTGGGCCTGCGATCCGGGTTCGTAACCGTATGCGGGATTACCGATCTCCCACGGTTCGAAGTCGAACAGGCACACGTCGCCGGGGATCGGCGTCACCGTCGGGTTCTCCCGGTGCGGTGCCGCGGTGATCCTCGGCACCAGGGTGTACAACTCGTTGCGAGCGTACTTGGCATGGAAGGCAGCACCGCTCTGCGGCAAAGCATCCCACACCGCCGCACAGGTGAGCGGCGCTTCGTCGTCGAGAAGTCGTGCTCTGCACGTGATGTCGCGCTTGTCGAGAGTGATCGTGATGTATCGGGCCACGCGGACTCCCTCGTTCGACGGATTATCGGACCTCTGCGAGGACTTCGGACCAGATGCCGAGCGCATCATCGATCTGCTGCGCGGTGACGATCAGGGGTGGGATCATACGCACCACATTCATGTGGGCACCACAGGTCAACAGCAGCAATCCCTTTCGGGATGCGAGTTGTTGCGCGGCGGTCGCGCGGTCCCGATCGGGAGACCCCTCGGTGGTGAATTCGAGACCCACCATGAGACCGAGTCCCCGCACGTCGCCGATATCGCCGGTCGCGCGCTCCCGCGCGCCGGAGAGCAGTTCGCGTCCACGCGTGGCCGCGTTGTCGACGAGCCCTTCCTTCTCGATCACGTCGAGGGTGGCCACGGCCGCCGCGCACGAGACGGCATTCGCCCCGTACGTCCCGCCCTGCGATCCCGGGCGGACGCGCTCCATGAGCTCCTCGGAGGCGGCGATACCCGACAGCGGGAAACCGCTCGCGAGCCCCTTGGCGATGGTGATGACGTCGGGTCGCACTCCGAAGTGCTGGTGGCCGAAGAACTTTCCGGTACGACCGAAACCGGTCTGGATCTCGTCGAATACGAGCAGGATGCCGTGCTCGTCGGCCCGTTGCCGCAATCCGCGGAAGAACCGCGTGTTCCCCGGTACGTAACCGCCCTCGCCCAGGACCGGTTCGACGACGAAGGCCGCGATCTCGTCCGGTGCCACCAGGGTCGCGAACAGGTAGTCCAGTTCCTGCAGCGCGAAGTCGGTCGCCTCCTCCTCCGACCAGCCGTATCGATAGGCGGTGGGGAACGGAGCGACGTGTACACCACCCATGAGCGGTGAGAATCCCGCGGAGAAGCGGGTTCCCGAGGTCGTCATCGTCGCAGCGGCGACGGTCCGGCCGTGGAAACCGCCGTGGAAGACGACGATTCCGGGGCGTCTTGTCGCCTGCCGGGCCAGCCGCAACGCCGCTTCGACGGCCTCGCTACCCGAATTGGCGAAGAACAACGAGTCGAGCTCGCCGGGCAGTACCGTGCCCAGTCTTTCGGTGAGTTCGAGCAGGGGCCGGTGCATCACGGTCGTGTACTGCCCGTGGATGAGCGAGCCGATCTGCCGGCGCGCGGCTTCGACGACGTGCGGATGACAATGCCCGGTGCTCGTCACGCCGATACCGGCGGTGAAGTCGAGGTAGCGGCGTCCGTCGGTGCCGTGGACGTAACACCCCTCGGCATGGTCGACGGTGACGGACGTCGCCTGCAGCAGGCGGGGTGACAGTCGGGTCATGACGATCCCTCCGAACAGCCGAGGGAGCGAACCCTCATGCTTGTTGTCGGATTGTTGACAATATGGATAACACGCGGAGAGGGGTCGCGCAACGGCGAACGGTGTGACGACGGCGTTTCGTCACTCTCATCGAAGGGCATCCGCACTGCAGTAAGCCGCATCGCCCACGGATGAGGACATCATGATCAGCAACGACGACATCGACACCCTCGCTCGCGCCACCGCGTACGGGCCCGACGGTGACAAGCTCGGACGCGTCGGAGAGGTGTACCTGGACAACGACACGGGCCGACCCGCATGGATCACCGTCGTCACGGGGCTGTTCGGCACACGCCGGCACTTCGCCCCCATCGACGAAGCCGAGCTCGACAGCAGCGGAGTGCGCCTGCCCTTCGACAAGGACACGATCACCGGCGCCCCGAACATCGACGAGAACGGTGAGCTGACACCGCTCGAAGAGGACGAACTGTACCGCTACTACCGCCGGTTCGGGAACACCCATGCAGAGGGTGGATCCAGCGGCGACCGGGGCGGATTCACGAACGACCGGGGTGGGTTCACCGGCGACCGGAAGGGCCTCGACGAGCGGAACGCGGCCGGTGGTGGTCTCGTCGGTGATGCAGCCGGCG
>NZ_AJVB01000541.1:0-2432 GCF_000278445.1 Rhodococcus sp. R1101 | reverse complement strand
CGCGGAAGGCTTCCCGGTCGAGGAGGTCGAGCACCGTCATCACGCGTCCGGCGTCGACGGTCTCGGACGGGCCGACCGCGATGCCGCGGCGACGCAGCGCCTCCACGAATCCGACCAGGTGCCCGGGCAGGCCGTGGGGTGCCGGTGACACCGCGGATCCGGGAAGGTGCGCTGCGGCCATGTCAGTTCAACCGGAGCTCGGCGGCAGCGCGGACCTGATCGGACTGGTGTTTGAGGATCACGCCGAGCGTGCTGCGGACCGCGTTGTCGTCGAGGGTGTCGAGTCCGAGGGCGAGCAGGGTGCGGCCCCAGTCGATGGTCTCCGCCACCGACGGGACCTTCTTGAGCTGCATACTTCGGAGCACCCGGACCGTGCGCACGAGGTGATCGGCGAGAGCGTCGGGCAGGTCGGGCACCCGGCTCGCGAGGATCCGGCGTTCGAGATCGGCGTCGGGGAAGTCCAGGTGCAGGAACAGGCACCGCCGTTTGAGTGCCTCCGACAATTCGCGGGTGGCGTTCGAGGTGAGCACCACGAACGGCTTCCGGGTGGCACGGATCGTACCGAGTTCGGGCACCGTGACCGCGAAGTCGCTGAGCACCTCGAGCAGCAGACCTTCGATCTCGACGTCGGCCTTGTCGACCTCGTCGACGAGAAGCACCGTCGGATCCTCCCGGCGGATCGCGGTGAGTAACGGCCGCGACAGCAGGAACTCCTCGGAGAAGACGTCCTCCCTGGTGCGGTCCCACGACTCACCCGCCGCGGCGGTCGCCCCCGCCGACTGGATGCGCAGGATCTGCTTGGCGTGGTTCCACTCGTACAGCGCGCGGGATTCGTCGACCCCCTCGTAGCACTGCAGACGCACCAGTTCCGCTTCGGAGGTTTCGGCGACGGCCCGGGCCAGTTCGGTCTTGCCGACGCCCGCGGGTCCCTCGATCAGCAACGGCTTGCCGAGACGGTCGGCGAGGAACACCGCGGTCGCGGTGGATTTGTCGGCGAGATATCCGGTACCGGACAGACGATCGATCACGTCCTGGACGTCCGCGAAGATCGGCGGGGTGGTGGGCAGCGCACGATCCACGCTGGTTCCTTTCGTCGAACCGGTAACGATCAGGCGGGGCGGGTGTGGCCGTCGCCCCACACCACCCACTTCGTGGACGTCAGTTCGGGCAGGCCCATCGGACCGCGGGCGTGCAATTTCTGGGTGGAGATACCGATCTCCGCGCCGAAACCGAACTGCTCGCCGTCCGTGAACGCCGTCGAAGCGTTGACCATAACGGCTGCGGCGTCGACCCGAGTCGTGAACTCCCGTGCGGCGGCGAGGTCCGCGGTGACGATCGCTTCGGTGTGGCCGGTGCCGTAGCGGTCGATGTGGTCGACGGCAGCGTCGAGGTCGTCGACCACTGCGAGGGCTACGTCGAGCGAGAGGTACTCGTCCGACCAGTCCTGCTCGGTCGCGGGCACGAGGCCGGGCAGGTCGCCGTGGACCGTCACGCTGTGCTCCTGCAGGGCCTGCAACAGCTTCGGGACGGCGGTGTCCGCGATCGCCTTGTCGACGAGGATCGTCTCCGCGGTGTTGCACACGCTGGGCCGGCGCGTCTTCGCGTTGATCACGATCTTCTCGGCCATCGCGAGGTCGGCCGCGGAGTGGACGTAGACGTGGCAGTTGCCCGTGCCCGTCTCGATCGTGGGGACGGTGGCGTCGCGGACCACGGCCGCGATCAGGCCGGCACCACCCCGGGGGATCACCACGTCGACCAGGCCCCGGGCCTGGATGAGATGGGTGACCGACGAGCGGTCGGCGCTCGGCAGCAGCTGCACGGCATCGGCGGGGACGCCCTGCTCCTCGAGCGAGGCGCGCAGCACGTCGACGAGCGCGGCGTTCGACCGGGCCGCGGACGACGAACCGCGCAGCAGTGCGGCGTTGCCGGATTTCAGTGCCAGACCGAAGGCGTCGACCGTGACGTTCGGGCGGGCCTCGTACACCATTCCGACCACACCCAGCGGGACGCGAACCTGACGCAGCTCGAGACCGTTGGGCAGGGTCGAGCCGCGGACCACTCCGCCGATCGGGTCGGGCAGTCCGGCCACCTGGCGCAGGCCGGCGGCGATCCCGTCGATCCGGGCGGAGGTCAGGCGCAGCCGGTCGAGGATGGCCTCCTCGGTGCCACCGGCGCGGGCGGCCTCGATGTCCTCCACGTTCGCGGCGAGGACGGTGTCGGCGGCAGCGAGCAGAGCGTCGGCGGCGGCGTGCAGTGCCGCGTCCTTCTCGGTGGTGGTGAGCAGCGCGAGCCGGCGCGAGGCCACACGGGCACGACGCGCGGCCTCGTGGACGGCTTCGCGGATGTCCGTGCCGGCGTCGGTCGCAGCTGAGTCGGGGGTCACGGCAGTCATGGGTCCAGCCTAGTCGGGTCCTGGCGGTGGCCGACAGGCC
>NZ_AJVB01000540.1:0-2445 GCF_000278445.1 Rhodococcus sp. R1101 | reverse complement strand
CCGAGCAGCGCTGGTACGAGGGGAGACAGTCGCTGTCGCTGGCGAAGGCCCTCCACCCCACCGCGGCGGGGATGCGGCACATGGCGCAACGGGTTACGGACGTCTGGTACCAGCGGGGTTAGGAACCGACGACCAGCGGCGTTTCGTTCGCGACACTCGCCGGACACGACGGCGAAAAGGTGGAATGCTGCACTCCACTGCGTGCGCACATTCGTCGAACCGGTCCTGCGCGGGAGGCCTCGATGACGATCTACCGGCAACAGCTCGGCGGAACCGGCTACGAGTTCGACGGCCTCGTCGACCTGCTCGGGAAGGCCTCACCGCGCCGCTCGGGCGATGAACTCGCCGGGTGCGCCGCCACCTCGGACGCCGAACGTGCCGCGGCACAGCTGGCTCTGGCGGATCTCCCGCTGACCACCTTCCTCACCGAGGAGGTCGTCCCGTACGAGACCGACGAGGTGACCAGGCTGATCGTCGACACCCATGACGCGACGGCCTTCGCGCCGGTCTCACACCTGACGGTCGGGGAGCTGCGCGACCATCTCCTGGAGGTCGCGGCCCGACCGGACTCGGCCGGCGTGCTCGCGGCACTCGCGTCGGGACTCACCCCGGAGATGGTGGCGGCGACAAGCAAGATCATGCGGAACCAGGACCTGATCGCGGTCTCCCGCGCGGCGACGGTGACCAGCGGGTTCCGCACCACGATCGGGGTGCCCGACCGGCTCGCGACGCGTCTGCAACCGAACCATCCCGTCGACGATCCACAGGGAGTCGCCGCGTCCGTCCTCGACGGACTGCTGATGGGATGCGGCGACGCCGTGGTCGGGATCAATCCGGCGAGCGACTCGCCGCACGCCGTGTCCGACCTGCTGCACCTGCTCGACGAGATCCGGCAACGATTCGAGATCCCCACCCAGTCGTGCGTGCTCACCCACGTCACCACCACCATCGATCTGATCGAGAAGGGTGCGCCCGTCGACCTGGTGTTCCAGTCGGTCGCCGGCACCGAGGGCGCCAACCGCAGCTTCGGGGTGGACCTCGCAGTGCTGCGGGAGGGCAACGAGGCCGGCAGGTCGCTGCGACGGGGGAGCGTCGGCAGCAACGTCATGTACTTCGAGACCGGGCAGGGTTCGGCGTTGTCGTCCGGTACGCATCTCGGTACCGGAGGCAGACCCGTCGACCAGCAGACCCTCGAAGCACGCGCGTATGCCGTTGCCCGCGAATTCGATCCGCTGCTCGTCAACACGGTCGTCGGGTTCATCGGACCGGAATACCTGTACGACGGCAAGCAGATCATCCGCGCCGGTCTCGAAGACCAGTTCTGCGGCAAACTCCTCGGCCTGCCGATGGGTGTGGACGTCTGCTACACCAATCACGCCGAGGCCGACCAGGACGACATGGACACCCTGCTCACCCTGTTGGCCGTTGCCGGAACAGCATTCGTCATCACCGTGCCCGGAGCCGACGACGTGATGCTCGGCTACCAGTCGCTGTCGTTCCACGACGCGCTGTACGTGCGGGAGGCGGCGAACCTACGGCCGGCACCGGAATTCGAGGAATGGCTACGCAGACAAGGCATGGCGGACGACGTCGGTCGCATCCTGCCGGTGGACGTCGGCGCGTCTCCCCTCCGAGCGCTCGGAGGTGCCCTGTGAGCGATCTGTGGGACGAGCTGCGTCGGCACACCCAAGCACGGATCGGGCTGGGGCGCACCGGGAACAGTATCCCGACACGCCGTCATCTGGAGTTCGTGACGGCGCATGCCGAAGCACGCGACGCCGTGCACGTCCCGCTCGATGTGCCCGGCTTGGTTCAGCGGATCCGTGGTCTCGACCTCGGTGAGCCGTTGATCGTGGAAAGCGCAGCAGGAGATCGCAGTACGTATCTGCGGCGCCCCGACTTCGGCCGACGGCTCGCCGAGGGAACCACGCTGCCGCGAACGGAGGCCGATCTCGGTATCGCGCTGTGCGACGGGTTGTCGTCCACCGCTCTCGACGCCCACGGGCCCGATCTGCTGGCGGCGATCATCGCCGCCCTGCCGGGTCTGACGGTGGCGCCGCCGGTGATCGCGACGCAGGCCCGCGTTGCGCTGGGCGACCATATCGGTGAGCAGCTCGGCGTCGCGACGATGCTCGTGATCATCGGCGAACGCCCCGGCCTCTCGGTGGCCGACAGCGTCGGCGTGTACTTGACGCACCACCCGAGGCCGGGACGCAGTGACGCCGAACGCAACTGCGTGTCGAACATCCATCCGCCCGGCGGGATGACCTACGAGCACGCGGCGCGCGTCGTCGCGGCCCTCGTGAACGGGGCGCGGCAGTTGGGGGCGTCGGGCGTCGCGTTGAAGGACACCTCGCGGGACCCCGCACTCACCGACCCCGACACCGACAGCGGAGCGGGAATCGGTCATAGGAGCGCGTAAAAGCGCGCACCTGTGACCACTCC
>NZ_AJVB01000539.1:0-2453 GCF_000278445.1 Rhodococcus sp. R1101 | reverse complement strand
GCCTTCCGAGAAGGTCACGGACGCCGGAGCGAGATCTGTTCCCGGTCCGTTCTGTGTCGGCCGCGGCGACGATGCCGTCGTCGTCGGAACGGAAGTCGGAGAAGCGGAGGTGGGCGGAGGAGGCTCGCTGGGCACCGACGGAACCGGCGTGCTCGACGGGGGCGGCGGCGCGGTCGGCGACGGCGTCGTGGTGGTGTTCGACACCGGCGGCGGCGCTTGCAGGATGGTCGGAGGCACCGTCGTGGTAGTGGGCGGCACGGTCGTGCCGCTTTCCGCACCGGTCGACGGGACAGGCAGCTGCCCTTCCGTGCCGGGAGCCGTGGCCGGCGGAGGAACGACAACACCGGGCGCCGGCACCGGGGGCACCGCGGGGACCGGCGGTGGAGGCAGCTGCGGCATCATCTTGCCGAGTTCATCGGCGAGACGGTGCAGCCAGTCTCCGAGCGCGTCGCGCTCCTGTGAGTCACGGACGTCGCCCGAGCGGGACTCCGCGGAGGTCAGCAACTCGCGAGCTTCTTCCGCATTGCCCTCGGCGATCAGCTGTTCGGCACGCTGCAGGGTCGAGGTGGTGTCGATCCGGGCCTCGGTGGATTGCGCCTGCTCGCTGAAGACGACCTGCTTGACGCCCCACAAGGGATCGCCGGGTTCGGCTCCGTAGGACACCGCGGTCGCGGTACCGACGGCGACGGCGACGAGCGCTGCTGCACCTGCGAGGGGACGGAGCAACCGCAGTTGCCCCCTCGATCTCGGGCGCAGCGGAGAGACCTCCGGCGTTGCGGTGAGCGTTTCCCGCGTCCCCAGTTCGCGATGGACGGCGGCCACCACTTCGTCGAGGTCGGGGCCGGCGGGCATCGGATCGGCCAGGATCTCCGCACGCCAGTCGGCGAGCAGAGTGGCGAGTTCGTACTCCTCGGTGTCCTTCGTCTCGACCAGCCCGTTGCCCGCGATCGCATCGATCAGCGTGTCGTCACGACGCACGGCGGCGAGGTCCACGGAGGTTTCGTCGTCGGGAAACTCGTCGTCGAAGCCGTCGCCCGAAAAACGCCCCCTACCCATTCCGCTCACCTGCTCTCGTGACTTCCTTCTTGAGTCTCGCGATGGCCCGGTGCTGGGCCACCCTGATCGCTCCTGCAGTACTACCCACCGCTGCGGCCGTCTCCTCGGCCGACAACCCCATGACGAGACGGAGGATGAGAATCTCGCGTTGCTTCTCGGGCAGGATGGCCAGCAACTGCTTCATCTGCCGGCCCGCCTCGGAGTTGATCGCGTATTCCTCCGGGCTGTCGTCGAGCGACATCACCTCCGGCACATCCGCCACCGGTTCCGCACGGTTGCGGGCTGCACTACGGTGCGCATCGGCGACCTTGTGGGCAGCAATTCCGTATACGAACGCCATGAAAGGGCGGCCCTGGTCCTGATATCTCGGCAGAGCGGTCATCACAGCCAGGCACACCTCCTGTGCAACGTCGTCTGCAGAGAGCTGGCCGCGCTCTGCAGATCCGACCCGTGCGCGGCAATACCGCACGACGAGGGGCCGGACACTTGCAAGAACCTGAGCGAGAGCCGCCCGGTCGCCCTGTGCAGCCGCAGCAACCGCGGAGTCCAGCTCCTCACCCATAACAGTCATCGATTGCGCAAGTCCTGGCGTTACAGTCGGCACCACCCCCCGGGCGGGCTTCCACCTGACCGTGGAACACCCCCAGAGTAGCTACAGTGACCGACCTGTCGGGTCACCCCCCGCGCGCGAACGGAACTCAGCGGGCGGACGGGGTCACGAACCGACCACCACGCCGCCCGATGACGGTCGCGCAGAAGTCACGGACGCGACCCGCATCGACGTCACGGACGCGACCCGCATCGACGTCACGGACGCGACCCACATCGTCTCCGGCGCCCAGTCCGACGAGGAGCATCGCCGCCGCCCATTGCAACGGGATCAGCCCGTGTTCCTCCGCGCGCGCGAGGACATCGGCGGCCAGCGTCGTCGCCGGGCCACGGTCGGGCAGTCCGGTCAGCGAGGCCGCCCTGACGAGATCGGACTTCACCCCGTGCCGGATCGACCCGAATCCCTCCGCCAGTTCCACGGCGCGGTCCGCGTGACTGCGGGCACGGGTGAAGTCCCCTGCGGCGAGAGCGGATTCGGCCCCGACCCATGCGAGCCGGATCCGT
The DNA here is from genome assembly GCF_000278445.1 of Rhodococcus sp. R1101. Lineage (NCBI taxonomy): Bacteria > Bacillati > Actinomycetota > Actinomycetes > Mycobacteriales > Nocardiaceae > Rhodococcus > Rhodococcus sp. R1101. Next base: position 284 of record NZ_AJVB01000539.1, on the reverse strand, counting down.
TGCCGCACAAAAGCCCGCTCACCGGCCTCCGCTTCGGCGGCGTCCAGGACGGATGCGCATCGGTCGAGGAGGTATCCGCACACGGGGAGGCGGCCTCGCCCGAGTGCATCGGCGGCAAGTCCGGTCGCGGCATCGCACCACGCGCCGAGGACCCGCTCGCACCCGCGCCGCAGCGCACTCGCCTCGGCGAGTGCGCGCCCGTCCCATGCGGAGGCGAGGCGATGGCCGCCCAGCTGACGGAGCAGGGAGGCCTCGGTGCTTGCTGCCGACGACGACCACACTCC
>NZ_AJVB01000538.1:0-2454 GCF_000278445.1 Rhodococcus sp. R1101 | reverse complement strand
GACGCGGCCACGATCGACGACACCGACTGGGCGCAGATCGTCGCGCTCTACGACCTGCTGATGGCCTCGGGCCCCACGCCGGTCGTCGCGTTGCACCGGGCCGTCGCACTCGCCGAAGTGGACGGTCCCGCTGCGGCACTCGACATCGTCGACCGTCTCGATCTCGATCGCTATCACGTCTTCCACGCGGCGCGGGCCGATCTGCTGAGACGCCTCGGAAGGACCACCGAGGCGAGCGTCGCGTACGGCATCGCCGCCGCGCGGACGGAGAACGCGGTCGAACGTGCACATCTGCTGCGGCGGCGCGACGAGCTCAGCTGACAGACGTCGTGCCGGGCGCGCTCTCGGTCTCGGGCACCGAACGCTGCCACGGCCACCGGCCGTCGATCTCCAGTTGCAGCGACCAGCTCAGGAAGGTGCGGATGAGCACGATGACCGCCAGCACGCCCACCGACGTGAAGGTGGGTGTGACGGCGACGGTCTTGATGATGTCGGCGGCGACCAGGAATTCGAGGCCGAGCAGGATCGATCGGCCGAGATTGCGCCGGTACGGTTCGTAGATCTCCGCCTTCGGGGTGCGTCGCCGCGCGGTCGCCGCGAGCCAGGTCGCCGCCAGCGCGCCGATCACCATGACGCCTACTCCGACGACGTCGATGACTGTGCCCACGTGTTCGAGCAGCGACGAAATCTCCATTCGACCAGAACCTTCCGACCGGATCCGACAGACTGCGGCAATCCTTGCAGGACGATCGCCGTCCCGTGCGGCTTTGTCCACAGGACCCTGTCGTATCCACAGAAGCCGGGCCGGACCCCGCGCGAGCCCGCTGCCGGGTGGGCGTGGGGTGCACGCTCCGGGGCATGACAGGGGAGGCGACAGGCGTGCTCGCGACGGCGGTTCTCGGGCTGGGCGCGGGAGTGATCGTGCGGGTTTCGGCGGGGTTGCTGGCCCGACGTCGACCGCCACCGGGACTGTGCGAGCTGGCCTGCGCGGGAGTCGCACTCGTCGTGGTCGCTGCAACCGCCGGCGCCACGACGATCGGAGTGATGGTGTTCGGATGGTGGTGTGTGTGTCTGAGCACGGTGGATCTGCTCGTGCGGCGTCTGCCGAACGTGCTGACCCTCGGGGGAGCAGGGGCGATCCTCGGCGTCGCCGCCGCGACGGGACAGGGGCGGGCCGCCTTCGCCGGCGCCTTCCTGCTCGCGGCGCCGTTGCTCATCACCCATCTGGCGGTGCCGCGGTCACTGGGCGCGGGCGACGTCAAACTCGCCCTCGGGCTCGGTGCGGTCACCGGACTTGCCGGGCCCTCGGCGGTGCTGCTCGGTGCCCTGCTCCCACCCGTCCTCACCGCAGGTGCGGCCCTGTTTCTGCGGTTCCGGGCGGCCGGTCGCGGGGGAGCGAGGGCCGTTCCGCGTGCGCTTCCGCACGGACCGTCGATGTGTGCCGCCGCGGCACTGGCGTCGATCGTGCCGGGTTGACCAGGGGCGGTATGTCGAGGCGGCGGACGAACATGGAAGGATGGACCTGTGCTGCGCTGGATAACTGCTGGAGAATCCCATGGTCCCGCCCTCGTCGCGATGCTCGAGGGGATGGTCGCCGGAGTCGAGGTGACGTCGAACGACATCTCGGAGCAACTCGCGCGCCGGCGACTGGGCTACGGCCGCGGCGCACGCATGAAGTTCGAGGCCGACAAGGTCACTGTGATCGGCGGTGTCCGGCACGGACGCACCCTGGGCGGCCCCATCGCGATCGAGATCGGCAACACCGAGTGGCCCAAGTGGGAGACCATCATGGCCTCCGACCCGGTCGATCCCGAACTGCTCGCAGGACAGGCGCGCAACGCGCCGCTGTCCCGCCCCCGGCCCGGCCACGCCGACTTCGCGGGCATGCTCAAGTACGGCTTCGACGACGCCCGTCCCGTCCTCGAGCGCGCCAGCGCCCGGGAGACCGCAGCACGCGTGGCGGCCGGCACCGTCGCCCGGAACTTCCTGCGCCAGGCATTCGGGGCCGAGGTCGTCTCGCACGTCATCTCCATCGGCGCATCCGATCCCTATGTCGGCCCCGAACCCGGCGCCGACGATCTCGCCGCGATCGACGCGAGCCCCGTGCGCGCCTACGACAAGGCCGCCGAAGAGTCCATGATCGCCGAGATCGAGGCTGCGAAGCGCGACGGCGACACCCTCGGCGGAATCGTCGAGGTCGTGGTGCACGGGCTGCCCGTGGGCCTCGGCTCGTTCGTCAGCGGCGCCGACCGTCTCGACGCGCGACTGGCCGCCGCCCTCATGGGGATCCAGGCCATCAAGGGTGTGGAGGTCGGCGACGGCTTCGAGACCGCGCGCCGACGCGGCAGCGCCGCCCACGACGAGATGAAGCCCGGCCCCGACGGTGTGCTCCGTTCGAGCAACCGTGCCGGTGGTCTCGAAGGCGGCATGACCAACGGTGAGGCCCTGAGGGTG
>NZ_AJVB01000537.1:0-2455 GCF_000278445.1 Rhodococcus sp. R1101 | reverse complement strand
TACCTCGCCCGCGGGTGACGTTCTCGAGAAACGGCCGCACGTCGTCGGGACCTTCCGGTCCGCCGAACGACAACAGCATCAGCGCGTCGTACGCCTCGGGGGTGTTCGTCATCGAAATGCCTTCCGTGGTGCGGTCAGCCGCCGAAGCCGACCTGGGAGTGGAACCCGCCGTCGACGTAGACGATGGAACCCGTCGTCCCGGGTAGCCAGTCGGACAGCACCGCACACACGGTCTTCGCCACAGGCGTCGGATCGTCGACGTCCCAGCCGATCGGGGACGCGGCCGACCAGCCCTCGTTGAGCCGGTTCATCTCGGCGCCCGGACCGGTCGCGTCGCCGGCGATGGCCTTCGCGGCGAGCGTCTTGATCGGGCCGGCGGCGACGAGATTGGACCGGATACCGCGCGGGCCGACCTCCTTGGCCACGTAACGGTTCACCGACTCGAGCGTCGCCTTGGAGACACCCATCCAGTTGTAGAACGGCACGGCCCGGGACGGATCGAAATCCATTCCCACGATCGAACCGCCCTCGTTCATCACGGGAAGGACGGCCTTGGCGAGCGCACCGTACGAGTAGGCCGACACCTCGAGTGCCACCGCCACGTCCGTCCACGGCGCGTCGAGGAAGGGGCTGCCCAGGCACGATCGGGGCGCGAAACCGATGGAATGGACGACACCGTCGATTCCCTCCGGTGCGAGTTCGCGGATCTTGTCGGCGAGACCGTCGAGATCCTCCTGGTTCTGCACGTCGAGGCTGATCGCCGGCGGAACCGGCTGCGGGAGACGCTGCGCGATGCGGTCGATCAACCGGAGACGTTCGAAACCGGTGATGATCACCTTCGCGCCCTGTTCCTGCGCGACCTTCGCGGTGTGGAAGGCGATGGAGGCATCGGTGATGATGCCGGTGACGAGAATGGTCTTGCCCTCGAGCAGTCCGCCCATGAGTGTGTCGGTCCTCCAGTGAGATTCGGATGTGGTCGGTGCGACCGCGGTATGGTCCGCCGGACCGTCAGTGGCCCATGCCCATGCCGCCGTCGACCGGGATCACGGCGCCGGAGACGTAGGCGGAGTCGTCGGAAGCGAGGAAGCTGACGACGGCTGCGACATCCTCGGGCCTGCCCAGGCGCTGCAGCGGGATGAACTTCTTCGCGGTCTCACGCAGGTCGTCGGACAGATCAGCGGTCATGTCCGTCTCGATGAAACCGGGGGCGACGACATTGGCCGTGATCGAGCGCGAACCGAGTTCGCGAGTGACGGAGCGGGCGAGACCGATGACGCCCGCCTTCGAGGATGCGTAGTTGATCTGACCGGCCTGGCCCGCGAGACCGACCACCGAGCCGAGGAAGATCATCCGGCCCCAGCGGCCACGCAGCATCGCGCGGTTCGCGCGCTTGGCACATCGGAAGGCGCCGGTGAGGTTCGCGTCGATGACCGAGGTGAACTGGTCCTCGGTCATGCGCATCAGCAGGGTGTCGTCGGTGATGCCGGCGTTCGCCACGAGCACCTCGACAGGACCCTGATGATCCTCGACCTGCGCGAACGCGGCATCAACCGAATCGGCGTCGGTGACGTCGCACCGCACACCGAACAGGCCGTCGGGCGCACCCGAACCGCGATGGGTGACGGCGACCTTGTGGCCGTCCGCCTGCAGCCGACGGGCGACGGCGAGGCCGATCCCGCGGTTTCCACCCGTGACGAGCACGGATCGAGGGGTGGCACCCGCACGCGTGGACGCTGCGGCACTTTCTGCGTCAGTCATGCGTTCCAACCTATCTGGTGGCCGGTCCAGGACGGAAAACGCTCCGTGAGGGGGCACAATGCGGATCAGGGCAACCGCTGGCGCAGCACCATCGCCGCGCCGAGCCCCGCGATCACCGAGAGCGCTCCGAGCATGAGCCAGGGACGGCTGGCGTCGCCGCGGGTCGTCTCGAAGCCGATCTGCTCCTCGAGCGTGTCGTAGGCATCCTCGAGTTCCTCGAGGCTCGCCGCGGTGAAGAAGCTGCCGCCCGAGAGATTGGCGATCTCCTTGAGCGACGGATCGTCGACGGGCACGGGGATCCGATCGTCCTCGATGGTGACGGTTCCCGTCTGCGTGCCGAACGAGATCGTCGAGACCGGGATGCCCTTCTCCGCGGCCTGCCGTGCCGCGGTGAACCCGCCGCGCGGATCGTCGGGACTCTCGGGCACGGTCTGCTTGCCGTCCGACAGGAGCACGATCCGCGCGGGCGGCGCCTGGTCGCTGCCGCCGAGTACCGCGGCGAGCGTGTCGATCGACTGCATCGCCGTGAAGATCGCCTCGCCGGTCGCGGTGCGTTCGCTCAGCTGCAGGTTGTCGATCGCGGACTTGGTCGCCTCCCGGTTGGTGGTCGGTGAGACCAGAACCGAGGCGGTACCCGAGAACGCGACGAGACCGAGGTTGATGCCGGGCGTCAGGTCGTCGGCGAACTGCTTGGCGG
>NZ_AJVB01000536.1:0-2459 GCF_000278445.1 Rhodococcus sp. R1101 | reverse complement strand
TGTGCTGCGGTTTCTTCGGCTGCGCGATCGACGCCATCGGGTTGCCCTCCGAGACTCCTTCGGAGACGAGGAAGTTGCAGAAGTTGTTCCACACCGACCAGGCGCGGCGCACCGACGCCGGTTGCCGCTCGGCGGCGAACGCCGCGAACGCCGACCGCAACCGTCGCACCGTCACGTCGCCGAGCGCCAGGGTCTCCTCCGGAATCCCGCCCACGCCCGCGAGGTGTGCGCGCACCGCGTACAGATCGAGCCGGTACGCCTTGACGGTGTGCGGGGACCGCTTCGCCGTCTGCAGGGTCTCCAGATACGACCCGATCCAGTCCGACAATCCCGGTTCGGTCGCGCTGCCCGCCACGATGCTCCTCCCGTGAACCACTCGTACAGATGTGCGAGTCCAGTGTGACAGCAGGGACCGACGGGGCAGCGGAGACCGGGACGCGTTCGGGGTTCGGGTGGGCTCGTCACCGGGTACGCGACGAACGAGGCCCGTCGAGGAGAGGAGCACGCCATGCCCGCAGGTGACGTCGAGACGTTCCACCAGGACGGATCCTGGCACAACCGGATCGAGGGCTCGAGCGAGCTGCTCGGCACCTACCCCACGCGCGTCGAGGCCGTCGCGGCCGGCCGCGACGAAGCGCGCCGACGCGAAGTCGAACATCTCGTCCACAACCTGGACGGGACCATCGGCGAACGCAACACCTACGGCCACGATCCGCGCGACATCCCGGGCTGAACCGGTTCCGGCCGGCTCAGCCGCGGCGGCGTTTGGCGCGCGCGGCGAACTCGTCGAGCACCCGCACCACGTCCTTGGCCTGCCAGAGGCGGTTGCGGCGACCCTCGGTGATCTGTGTGACAATCCCCGCGTCCACCAGCCGGTCGATCGCGATCTGGGCGTTGGCGCCGGTCACCGACAGCGCCGCCGCGGCCGTGCGGTTGTCGATCACCGGCTGCCGCAGCAGCACGTCCACCAGCCGGTGCACCGCCGAGTCCCGCCGCGCCGTCACCCGGCTCCGCCAGATCTCTCGCACCGCCTCGAGATCGGCGACGAGGGTGCGGCCGTTGGTGACCGCCGCGAACGAGGCGTCCACGATGGACCGCACGATCGGTTCGACATCACCGGCGCGGTAGGCGCCGAGCGCCGCGAAGTACTCGGCCGTGTTGTGCAGCAGTCCCGCGGAGACCGGCACGGCCACGCTGCGGGTGAGCTGCCCGCCCCGCAGCATCGCCTGGATCAACGCCCGCCCGACGCGGCCGTTGCCGTCGGGGAAGGGATGGATGGTCTCGAACTGCGCGTGCGCGACCGCGATCTGCGCCATCACCGGCAGATCGTCCCGGTTGGCGAAGACCACCAGATCGTCGATCAGTTCCGGTACCCGCTCGTGGTGCGGCGGCACGAACTGTGCGGTGTGCGGGCCCAGGCTGCCGCCGCCGATCCACACCTGCTGCTGCCGCCACCGGCCCGCGATCCCCGGATCGTCGTGCTCGAGCAGCGCGTGGTGCATCCGCAGGATCGCGTCGGCGTCGATGGCATCGGACAACTCCAGCGCCGCGCGCATCGCGCGCACGTTGCCGATGATGAGGCGGGCGTTGCGGGAGGCGTGTTCGCCGAGTTCGGCCAGCGCGATCTGTCGGGCGCCGCTGGAGAGGTTCTCGATCTCGGAGCTCGACGCGCTCTCGGTGCGCAGCAGGATGGAGGCGAACGGGGCGGTGATGTGGCCGACCTCGACGTCGAACCGGGTCAGTTCCGTGGCCGCTTCCTCGGTGAGGGCCTGCAGGTCGCCGCCGAGCGGGACGGGCCGGTGCGCGATGAAGGGGGGTACGGCGGCCCGGTAGGGGCCGGTGGTGAGGCGCCGTTCGCGCCGCGAGCCGTAGGTGTCGCCGCTGGTCCAGGGGTGCTGCTCGTAGGTGACCGCAGGCCACCGGGAAACAACGTCAGGCGAGGCCATCTCCGCAGCATACCATCGGATAGTCGATTATCCGATGGTATGGAGGGGTGCGGCTCTCGGTTCCCCGAGCCGTCCCCCGGGGTATCCGAAGCATCGAAGCAGGGAACAGCACACCCATCCCGGGACCGGAGGACAGCGCGATGTGGACAGCGTTGTGGTACGGACTGGGCACCGCAGTGCCCCTGTTCCTCGGCGCCGTGATCGGACTGCGCTACGACCTGCCCCGACCGGTGCTCGCCGGATCGATGGCCTTCGGCGCCGGCGCCATGGTCGCGGCGGTCTCCACCGAACTGTTCGCCCCCGCCTTCGCCGATCAGGGCCTGTGGGCCGCCGGCGGCGCGCTGATGCTCGGCACGCTCGTCTACGTCGTCGCCGACCACCTGATCGAGAACGAACTCGGTCCCGCAGCCCTGGGATGGGCCCTGATGCTCGGTGCGCTGCTCGACGGCATCCCGGAGAACGCCGCCCTCGGCACCACCCTCGCCGAGGCAGGTTCCGCCGGGCTCGTGCTGC
>NZ_AJVB01000535.1:0-2486 GCF_000278445.1 Rhodococcus sp. R1101 | reverse complement strand
CCCGACTTCGCTGGCGTCGGCACTCGACCGGGCCGTGAACGATCCGGGACTCGGTGATTTCGCCGGATCGATCAGCGACCCCACGACCGGCACGGTGTTGTGGTCGAAGGATCCCGACCGCGCCTTGATCCCGGCCTCCACGACGAAGATTCTCACCGCTGCGGCTGCCATGCTCGTGCTGCCGTCCGATCATCGGATCACCACGCGCGTCGTCGAAGGTTCGAAGCCGGGAGAGATCGTCCTGATCGCCGGGGGCGACCCCACCCTGTCGGCACTGCCGCCCGGCGAGGAGAGCTTCTATCCGGGTGGTCCTCGCATCGCCGATCTCGCCGAACAGATCCGCCGCGGCGGCACGACCGTCGAGACCGTCCTCGTCGACACGAGCCTGTACAGCGGGGATCCGCTCGCGCCGGGCTGGTTTCCCCAGGACGTCGGCGACGGTTATGTCGCGCCCATCGAACCGGTGATGCTCGACGGCGGCCGGTTGCGCCCGCTCGAAGACGAATCGCCTCGCAGCGCTACGCCCGCCCTGGACGCCGGTCGTGCACTGGCGACCGCGCTCGGCGCCGACCCCGCGCGGGTAGCACTCGGATCCGCCTCACCCGGTGCGGCGCCCATGGCGTCGGTCCAGTCGGCGCCGCTCACCGTGCGCCTCGGCCAGATGCTGCGCCGATCCGACAACGTCCTCGCGGAGACCATCGGACGGGAGGTCGCGGTCGCGGCGGGCACCGAGCACTCGTTCGAGGGCACCACGAAGGCGGTGACCGGTACCCTGCAGCAAGCGGGTCTGGACGTCACCGGTGTGACGTTGCGCGACGTCAGCGGGCTCTCGGTCGAGAACCGGATTCCCGCTCGTACGCTCGATCGCGTGATCTCCGAGGCGGCCGGACCGAACAGGACGGAGCTGCGGCCCATGCTCGACTATCTTCCCGTCGCAGGAGCGACCGGCACGCTCGCCGACCGCTACGGCACCACGACCCGTGCCGGGGCCGGCTGGGTGCGGGCGAAGACCGGCACGCTGACCGAGGTCAACGGACTCACCGGGTACGTCGTCGACTCCGACGGTCGTGTGCTGTCGTTCGCTCTGCTCTCCAACGGCAGGTCGCCGGGTGAGGCCCGGCCCGCCCTCGACGCCGTGGCGTCGGTGCTTCGCGAGTGCGGCTGCCGATGACCGGCAAGGAGCGGGCTCTCGGCGACGCGATCGACTGGTCGTTCGCGGCCGGGGTCGGCGTGCGCCTCACCCGCTCCGAACCTGCCATGTCGCAGTACACGCGCGACGCGGTGCAGGACGAACTGTTCTCGGCTGCCGCACGCGCCGAGGGCCCCGTGCGCGAGCACACGCGGCTCGACGACGGAACGGAGCCGCCGCCGGCGCGGGTCGTCGACCGGCCCGGATGGGTGCGCGCGGCCGCGGCGTCCATGGCCGACCTCACCGCGGCGCCGGGTGCGGATCCGGGTGGCAGCCGACGCTGGGTGGGCAAACCGGCGGGCGCGCAGGCGGGGGCCATGCTGGCGTACCTGTCCTCGGCGGTGCTCGGACAATACGATCCGTTCTCCCGCTCGTTGCTGCTCGTCGCGCCCAATGTCGTCGCGGTCGAACGTGTCCTGAAGGTGCCGCCCACCGATTTCCGGCTGTGGGTGTGCCTGCACGAGGTGACCCACCGCGTGCAGTTCTCGCAGGCACCGTGGATGGCGGAACTGATGCGCGATGCTGCCGCCGATCTCGCCACCGCCGTCGAGGAACCGATGGGCGACGTCGCGACCCGCGTGGTGTCGGCGGTGAAGGACCTGCGCGCTCCGGGCGAGAAGCCGATGTCGGAGCGGGGGATGCTCGGCGTCGTGCGTGCCCTGCAGGCACAATCGCAACGCGAATCGTTCGATCGGATCCTCGCGCTGGGAACTCTCCTCGAAGGTCACGCCGACCATGTGATGGACGGTGTCGGCCCGGCCGTGGTCCCGTCGGTCGCGCGGATCCGGCGGGCGTTCGACAACCGCCGGCACCGCAACAGCAGCCCCGTCCATCGCCTGATCCGGCTCGTCCTCGGCATGGACGCCAAGATGGCGCAGTACGTGCACGGCAAGAAGTTCGTCGACGCCGTCGTCGCGAAGGTCGGCATGGACGACTTCAACGCGGTGTGGTCCGGACCGGATGCCCTGCCCACCCTGGCGGAGATCGACCATCCCGACGCGTGGATCGCGCGGGTGCTGGGCTGATCGTGGCATCACCGTCGGCCGATCGCCCGCTGCTGCCCGAGACCCCGGCGATCCACGAAGTGCGACTCGCAGTGCGGGCCTGGCTGGGCGCGCACCCCGTCGGCGAGGTGACCGTCGCGCTGTCCGGCGGAGCCGATTCCGCAGCCCTGACCGCCGCCGCCGTGGCGGAAGCGGACGCGGTACACGCCGTCGTCGTCGACCATCGCCTGCAGGCCGGCTCCGAGGTCGTCGCCGCCCGCGCCGCGGAGTTCGCCCGGGCCCGCGGCTGCGCG
>NZ_AJVB01000534.1:0-2493 GCF_000278445.1 Rhodococcus sp. R1101 | reverse complement strand
GGCCCGGTCCCTCCGTCCGCGTTCCCGGATCGCTCGCCGGCAACCCGACGCCGGTCCAGCTCCCGCTCCTCCCCCGGGTCCGCTGCGCGGCGGCCGCGTCATCGGAGTTCTCGAACGCGGGGCCGTCACCGCCTCGATCCTCGCCGGATGGCCGGAAGGGATCGCCGTCATCATGGCCGTCAAAGGCCTCGCCCGCTATCCCGAACTGCGCGAGCCGAACGCTTCGGAACAGTTCATCATCGGCACGTCCACGTCGGTGCTGTGGGCGGTCGCGGTGTGCGGCGTCGGTCGAGCACTGATCACCTGACCGTCGATCTTCACATCAGATCTTCTGCAGCGCACTTCCCTTGTGCATCGCGACGTGATCCGTCTTGGCGCTCCGAATCTCGTACTGCGGCTCGTCTTCGCTGCACCGCCGCATGCGTCCTTTGAATTCCACGTCCTTCGTGTGCTTGTCGATGATCACACCTTCGACGTATCCGGCTTCCGAATTCCATCGGACGTGGTCACCGACGGAGAAGTGGGTCGCCATGTCTTCGTCCTCCCGATCGGCCGTTTCCTGTGACAGACGGGTAGCCGCCACCCGCCGGTCCTACACCGCAGTCCGGTCAGATCGGTCGGTGTTCTGCGGGATCCGCCGCCCCCTCTGCGACGGCGCGGAACCGTTCCAGGTCGTCCGGATGGAATTCCGGCCGGGCGACGACCGAGTCGACGAGCATGCGCAACTGGTGTTGCAATGCCGGCACGTACTCGACGCGTCCCTGCTCCGAGACGTAGGCGACGAGCATGCGCAGCACCCGGGCGAGCGCTGTGGCGACGTGCAACTGCGCCGAACCGGCTTGTCGGATCTGCTCGAAGGCATGCTCGATGTACTCCTCGGGAGACAGGATCCACGGGCGTAACAGGATCCGACCCTCCGCACCCGCGATCGCCGGCGCCGGATTGTCGGTGACCAGTAATGTGCGCAGGAGACTTCCGAGCCGCAGCACCACTTCGGTCGCGGTCGTCGGATCGTTGATCGCCTGGCTCAACGCGCGCAGCGCGATGTCGACGAGTTGCCGCAGCGCGAAGTCCACGTCCTGCTGCATGGTACGTACATTCGAAATCTCCACGGCCGCCTCGAGTCGCCGTAGCGTCACAGCCCGCTCCGGCGTCGGATGGATCCGCAGAAGAGGTTCCCCGCGGTGGATGTACGCGCCGGGTCGTGTCTCCATTCGTACAACGGCCCCCGGCGGGACCACGGCGAGAACGAGCTCGGCCGGCGCCTGGGTCACCCAGCCGTCACGCGGGGCGTACACCGTCGCACCTTCTGAGAAATCCGATTCCGGCACCCGCTCCGCATGGAGCTCGCGGTTCGCACTGCGACCCGTGTGCGAGATGACATTCTCGGCTTCCGACGCGATGCTGCGCACGACCTCACCGACCTGCAGACCGTGAGCCAGCCGATTCAGATAGGCGATGATGAGCACCACGGTCGACACTGCGAGGGCCACCGCGAGAGTGGTCGACAGCGTCGGGGCCGGCGCCGCCTCGTCCGCGCCGATGTGGCGCAGCGCCAGTACGCAATAGACGAACGTCGCGACCAGCATTCCGATGACCGTCTGGCTGACACGATCCCGGATGAAGGAGCGCATCACCCGCGGCGAGAACTGACTGCTCGCCAACTGCAGGCTCACCACGGTCAACGAGAAGACGACACCGGCGGTGGTGATCGTGGCGCCCGCCACGGTGCTCAGCAACCAGATCGCCGCATTGCTGTTCATCTTCATGCCCCAGGGGAAGGGGTCGACGCTCCGATCGATGTAGCCGCTCACCTCCGCGAGCACGGCTCCGGCGACGACGATGAGGGCGGGCAGGGCGAACAGACTCTCCCGAAATCGGTACACCCCCGCAGCGATCCGCAGCTGTATCCACGATCTCGGCAGAGTGCTCATGCCCACCAAGCTAACCACCGAGTGCCGGTACTGCGGGTACTCGCATCGAACGTCCCTGCGGATCGGTCGTTGCCGGTCCATGAGATACTCGACGGACAACTGAACAGCCACCGAACCGCGGCGGGAGAGTCCCGCACACAGCGGGCGCCGAAGGAGCAACCTCCCCGGGAATCTCTCAGGCCCCCCAGACCGCCACGGCGAGGCTCCTCTGGAAAGCAACTCTTCCGGGTTCACCGAAGGTGTAGGCGGATCACGTCCGCGAAAGCTCTCAGGTCCGATGACAGAGCGGGGAACGACATCACCCGCTGGTGCTCTCTTCGAGCACCCTGGACCCGAGGAAGACGTGTGACCGTTTCCCTGGGCGCGCCGCCGCGCGCCGGTACTTCGCTGTCCGCGCCGCCGCGCGCCGGTACTTCGCTGTCCGAGCCGAGTGGCCCTGTTCTCCCTCCCTCCCCCACTCCGACGTCGCCGCCGCGTGCGAACCGGCGGCTCGGGATCGCCGCGATCGTGTTGTCCGCGACGGCGATGGGTGCCGCCGGCCTGTTCGGCCGCAAGGCCA
>NZ_AJVB01000533.1:0-2500 GCF_000278445.1 Rhodococcus sp. R1101 | reverse complement strand
TGCATACCAAGGATATAACCCAATATCACAGAACCGGAATGCGCATTACAACAGTGAAACCTTGCACACCAGGATGATTCACAATAGGCATTGCGCCACAACATATTTCAAAAACACGCCGAAACAGCATCCCACCGCGCCCCCACCACCCCACACACCCCCCAACACCGACCCCACCCACACCCGCCGGCACAACCGCCGGCCCCACACCGGGACATGCCATCACCCCCGGTCACAGCACACAACAACCCAACAACCCCTCAGCCCCAGGATCAGGCACATCCCACAAACCGCACCACGATCCCCTCCCGCACCACCCCCAGGAAACCATCATCAGCAACGCCTCCACCTGCCCCTCACGCAGACTCTGCGTCTCCCCCTCATCGATTCACATATCCAGACCCGGACCGTGATACGAAAAGCTGTATGAAACGATTCGTTATCGCAGCAATCGCCTCGATGGTGCCCCTCCTAGCCATTCCCGCCGTAGCCAGCGCCGACCCCGCTGTGCTCCCTCCCATCGTGACGCTCACCAGCGACAATTCATCAATCACTGCGACAATCACGAACCCCAACGAGCCGCGCGTCATCAGCGGAGCCACGCTCACATGCACCCTCGCGATCATCGGGTCCCCCGAAGGCTTCAGCACCTCGGTACTTCCCTTCGAAAATCCAGATCCCCACGGCACCCCGTCCGATCCCACCGACACCACCCGCTACCCACAGGCAGGACAGACCGTCACCATCACACGCGCCGACCTGCCCCAAGGGCAGTACAGGCTCGTCGGACAGTGCGGACAAATGCTCTACGGCGGCGGCTGGCTATGGTCCGCCGACTCCGCATCCGAACGAGTCGAGTACGAGATCTGGGTCGGACCGGAACCCGGCCCCGAACCCACCCCGGGACTCCTCGGCTCCCTCAACCTCAACCGATAATTCACAGGTGTCCCATAGCGGAAGGACCGATGACGCGGCATGCCCGAACACACGGTGACCCGCTGGGTCGCCCCAGTCGAGAACGAAATCCCACGCACCCACCACGGGCTGCTCGACTCCGACACTCTTAGCCGTGACTGGTACACGGGAGAGCGACCTCAACTCGCCACGGAGTTGATCGGCACCTCCGACTCCTACGTCCTACTCGCACCCGCCGGCGCCGGCAAGACCACACTGATCGATGAACTGAAGCGCCAGGAGCCCGATAGCCACTCGATCGATCTGTCAGACAGCCAACAATCATCGAACAGATCCGGCTCCTCACGTCGATCGACTTAGCCGCACAGGATTCCCCATCCGTACGTACCATCTTCGTCGACGCTGTCGACGAAGCACTTCAAGTCGATCCAACGACCGACAACACTCTAGGTGCGCTGCTGCGCCAGCCCGGAGCCAATGATTTGGCGTGGCGCTTCGTTTGCAGACCTGGTTCGTGGACCGTCCGTCTCGCGACCAAACTGAAGGCAGCACTGTCTGGTTTGAAGGAACTCGAGCTTCTCCCGCTGAGTCTGGCGGACATCGAGCATCTGGCAGGCTCCAATACCGAGCACTTCTTGGCAGCGGTCGAGCGTGTCCGTCTCACCCGCCTACTTGCCTATCCCCTCCCAGCCATGGATCTACTCGAGCATTGGCGCGAGGTAGGCCAACTGCCGGTCAGCCGGTCGGGAGCTATGGAACATGCCGTCACCCGCATGCTTACCGAAATAAGCAACAGTCGACCACTCGGACGGCTTGACGACCATAGTCGGCGGTTGATCGCAGAGCGGCTGGCTGCGCTGTCTCTGTTCTGCGGCGTGAGCGCCTTCGTACTCGGTCCTGTAAATCATCGCCCCGCTGCGTCCTCTCCTTCCGTCGAGGGCAGCATCAATACGTCCAAGCTGGCAATCGCTTCTGTCCCTATCCAGGACGAACCCGGTCTATCCCGGCTAACTGTGGACGATATCCGCGAAGTACTGGACACCCCACTAGATGTACCCGGCCATCAGGTTGGTGCCAGTCGGCTGACCGGTGGAAGTCCTACCGAGTGCGCTGTGACGCCGTCGAGTGTTGTAGTACTCGAGCCAGGGTGCAAGGGCATCAGCTCGTTCGGCATTGCTGGTGAACACCTGCCGGTAGGCCCACTCGGTCTGCAAGGTGCGGTTCAGGCGTTCGACCTTGCCGTTCTGCCACGGACAATGCGGTGTGATGAACTTCTGCCGAATCCCGAATTCGGCGCACACGGTGCGCAGCGAGTACCGGTAGGCCCACGCGTTGTCGGTCATCAACCGTTCGATCCGGGTGATGCCGTGGCCGGCGAAGTAGTTGATCGCGCGGATCAGGAAACCTGCACAGGTGGCTCCCTTTTCGTCCGGGAGGATCTCCGAGTACGCGAGCCGGGAGTGATCGTCGACGAGCGAGTGCACATAATCGAAGCCCACCTTCATCGTGCGGTTGCGGGGCCGGTTGTGTCGACCGTGAGCCCGCCAGCCGCCGCCGTCGGGGATCCGACCGAGCTTTACGGGCG
>NZ_AJVB01000532.1:0-2500 GCF_000278445.1 Rhodococcus sp. R1101 | reverse complement strand
CCGGCTTCGGTACGACCGGTGAGTTCTGGACCGCCGATCCGGCCCTGCTGCAGGCGCAGCTCGACGTCAACGTCACCTCGGTCGTCGCGTTCACCCGCGCCGCGCTGCCGTCGATGATCGAGGCGGGCAAGGGCGACATCGTCAACGTCGCCAGTGTGGCCGGTCTGCTCCCCGGCCGCGGCTCGACCTACTCGGGCAGCAAGGCCTACGTCGTGTCGTTCACCGAAGGGCTGGCCGGTGGACTCGCCGGCACGGGCGTGCGCGTGCAGGCGCTGTGTCCCGGTTTCGTGCGCACCGAATTCCACCAGCGCGCCGGGATCGACATGTCGTCCACCCCGAAGCCGATGTGGCTCGACGTCGATCAGGTGGTGCGTACCTCGCTCGCCGACCTCGACAAGGGCAAGGTCCGCAGCATCCCGGGGCTGCAGTACAAGGTGCTCGCGACGGCCGGACGGCTGGTGCCGCAGAACCTCGTGCGGAAGCTGACCAACACCGTCGGCAACGGCCGCGGCCGCACCTGATCGGCTCGGACGAACTGACGGCGAGCGTTCCCAGATCACAGTACGGATACACCGCGCCGGACACGCCGGGTGCGGTATTCGGCGCGATTCGTGCGCTGGGTACATTTCTGCGCGTGACGTCTGTGGCTGTGGTGCTCTGTGTTGCTGTCGTGGTTGCGGTGGTGCTGTGGTTGCGCGCAGGCGTGCGCCGTCTACGGACGTTGCAGCAACGCCACCGGGAAAGCCTTCGTCTGCTCCTCCACGAACTCGACGACCGCTACGATCTGGTGCCCGCGCTCATCGCGGCGTCGGCCGGAGCCGGCGTCGAACGCGAACGTATCCGGCCGATCGTCGGCGCCCGCTCGCTGGCCATCGGCGTGCGAGACCGGCGTCTGGGCCTGACCGAACGCGCCGGCGCCGAGAACGCACTGTCCGCGACGCTGCACGAACTCATCAGCGGACTCGAGGGTGTCAACCACTGGCCGTTCATCCGGGTCGCCCGGGAACTGCAGACCCGCGAGCAGCGCATCGCCGGAGCCGTCCGCGTGCACAACGACCTCGGCACTGCGCTCGACACCGCGATCGGCCGCTTCCCCACCTCACTGTTCGCGAAACTCGCGGCCGTCGGCCCCGTCGCGCTGTTCGAGGCGCCCGCGCCCGTCCCCGCACCCGCCCGCACCACCGAGATCTCCGCGGCGACCGGGACCGAGGCCCGGCAGCCCGAGCCGGCATCCGACACCGTCGCTGCCTGACCGGCAGGTCGCAGCGACTAGGCTCGTTCCCCGACACGAGCGCGACCGCACCGGCGTCGCGCGCACGAACGACGGGTGAGAACGCAATGAGTGACCGCGACGAACTGGCAGCACTGGTACGCGAGCTGGCGGTGGTGCACGGCCGCGTGACCCTGTCGTCCGGGAAGGAAGCCGACTACTACGTCGACCTGCGCCGCGCGACCCTGCATCACAAGGCCGGACCGCTCATCGGCACGCTCCTGCGCGAACTCGTCTCCGACTGGGATTTCGACGCCGTCGGCGGCCTCACCATGGGTGCCGACCCGGTCGCCCTCGCCGTCATGCACGCCGCCGGCCGCCCCATCGACGCCTTCGTCGTCCGCAAGGCCGCCAAGGCCCACGGCATGCAGCGCCAGATCGAGGGACCGGACGTGACCGGCAAGCGGGTGCTCGTCGTCGAGGACACCACCACCACCGGTAATTCGCCGCTCACCGCCGTCAAGGCGCTGCGTGAGGCCGGCGCGATCGTCGTGGGTGTCGCGACCGTCGTCGACCGCGCGACCGGCGCCGACGCGGTCATCGCCGCGGAGGGCGTCGAGTACCGCTCCCTGCTCGGCCTGGCCGACCTGGGTCTGGACGACGAGTAGCCGCGTGGGGGCGCGGGTCCGGCAGACCGTCACGCGTCTCGCGGACGGCCGGGAACTGATCTACTTCGACGACACCGAGCCGTTCGTCTCCGGTGCCGCGACCCGCGGCCTCCACGACGGCCGCGACCTGCCGCCTGTTGCGGCGACCTCCGAGATGCGCCGCGACCCGCTGACGGGGGAGTGGGTGACCTTCGCGGCGCATCGCATGGACCGCACGTTCCTGCCGTCGGCCGTCGACTGCCCGCTGTGCCCGAGCAGGGCGGGGGTGTGCAGCGAGATCCCGGCCGGCGACTACGACGTCGTCGTGTTCGAGAACCGTTTCCCCTCGCTCGGGGCACCGCCGGCCGGTGAGGGTCTCGTCGACGGCGACGAGCTGTGGCCGCGCCGACCGGCGACCGGCCGCTGCGAGGTCGTCGCGTTCACCCCCGACCACGACGCCCGGTTCGCGGACCTCGCCCTGCCCCGGGCGCGCACCGTCATCGATGCGCTCGCCGCGCGCACCGCCGCGCTCTCGCGCCTGCCGGACGTGCAGCAGCTCTTCTGCTTCGAGAACCGCCGGTGTGGAAATCGGTGTGACACTGCACCATCCGCACGGTCAGATCTACGCCTACCCGTTCGTCCC
>NZ_AJVB01000531.1:0-2507 GCF_000278445.1 Rhodococcus sp. R1101 | reverse complement strand
GCAGGCGGTCCTCCACCTTCTGGGTGAACCGGGCCGCGGGCGACAGGTGGCGACGCAGGACGGCGTGCTTGCGCACGTACTCGGGGACCTCCCACAGCGCGGTGGTCCCGGCACGGAAGAGCGCGGCGTCCCCGGCCCGCAGCGTGCGGGGTTCGGAGTCGGCGGACGAGACGATCACCGAGCCCTCCACGATGTGGACGATCTCGTCGACGCCGAAATGCCAGTCGAAGCGGCCGGCGGTGCAGTCCCACACATGTGTGGTGGTGGTGCGGTCGGCGCTGGTCGCCCACTGACCGCTGCGCGCCACCGGAGCGCCTTCGCGGATCCACGAAGGCTCGATCGGGTCGTCGCGCAATTCGACGTCGTCCAGCCGGACCGCGACGATCGATGTCGTATTCATGCCGTTCGTCCTATCATGCGGGCCCGCCCGGACGGAACGGCCCCGGACGTCGTTCGCCCTGTCTTTCGCCCTGCCGTCTGACACGATGACTTCCGTGTCCCACCCCGCAGCCCGGATGTCCGGGCGTCCCGACCCGACGGCGCCGTGGTGGCGCAGCGCGGTCTTCTACCAGGTCTATCCCCGGTCGTTCGCCGACGCGAACGGTGACGGCATCGGCGATCTCGCGGGTGTACGCAGCCGTCTGGGTTATCTCGAACTCCTCGGAATCGACGCGATCTGGCTCAACCCGGTGATGCGTTCGCCGATGGCCGACCATGGCTACGACGTGTCCGACCCCCGCGACATCGACCCGCTGTTCGGGGATCTCGCCGATCTCGAGGCACTGGTCGCCGACGCCCATGCGCGCGGGATCCGGGTGGTGATGGACCTCGTACCGAACCATGTCAGCGTCGAGCATCGGTGGTTCCGGGCAGCACTCGAGGCAGGGCCGGGCAGCCGCGAACGACGACGGTTCCATTTCCGGGACGGCCGGGGTCCGGACGGCAGCGCACCACCGAACAACTGGCCGAGCGTCTTCGGTGGCCCTGCCTGGACCCGCATCACCGAACCCGACGGCACGCCGGGTCAGTGGTATCTGCACGTGTTCGCCCCCGGGCAGCCCGATCTGAACTGGGACGACGAGGAGGTCGTCGAGGATCTCGACAAGACCCTGCGGTTCTGGCTGGACCGAGGCGTGGACGGTTTCCGGATCGACGTCGCCCACGGAATGGCGAAGCCGGCAGACCTGCCCGATCACGACGGGTGGGAGACCAACGAACTGCTCGGGCACTCCCCCGCCGACCCGCGGTTCAACAATCCCGAGGTCCACGACATCCACCGCCGGCTCCGGCGGGTCTTCGACGAGTACCCGGGCGCGGTGGCGATCGGTGAGATCTGGGTCGACGACCACGAACGGTTCGCCGAGTACCTGCGACCGGACGAACTCCACCTCGCCTTCGACTTCCACCTGACGTTGTCGGACTGGGACGCCGACGCCATCCGCGATGCTGTCGAGAAGGGCCTGGCCGCAGTCACGTCGGTGCAGGCCTCACCGACGTGGACCCTGTCGAACCACGACGTGGACCGTGAGGTCACCCGCTACGGAGACGGTGAGCTCGGGACGGCACGAGCACGCGCGATGATCCTCGTCGCCCTCGCTCTTCCTGGGACGGTGTTCGTCTACAACGGCGCCGAACTGGGACTGCCCAACGTCGACCTGCCCGACGAGGTGCTGCAGGATCCGGTGTGGGAACGATCCGGGCACACCGAACGCGGACGCGACGGGTGCCGCGTGCCGCTGCCGTGGGAGGGTGGGACGCCGCCGTTCGGATTCACCTCCGCGCAGTCCGCGTGGCTCCCGCAACCTCCGGAATGGTCGGCGCTGACCGTGGAGACGCAACTCGAGGACGTGGACTCGACGCTCTCGCTGTACCGCAGGGCGATCGAGATCCGCAAGGAGCGAACGGAATTCGACGGCAACGAGGTCGCCTGGTACGGAAGCCCGGCGGGGTGCCTGGCGTTCCGTCGCCCCGGCGGCCTGACGTGCGTGCTCAACGCCGGCGACGTCGTGGTCGAACTGCCACCCGGAGAGGTGCTGCTCGCGAGCCGGACGCTCACCGGACGGGAACTGCCACCGGATACCGCCGTCTGGCTGGTGTGACGACCCTCAGAGGACGCTCAGACCGAGCCCGCCGCCGCGCCGCAGGTAGACCGAACCGTAGCGGGCATCGAGGCGCATCCATGTGGCGGACGCACGGACCCGGACCACCTCGGCAGGGTCGATGCCGGCCGAGTCGACGGTGTCGCGACCGGCACCGGGCACGAAACCCATCGCGCCGAGCGCGAACACCATGCGCATCGGCACGCCCACCGTCGTTCCGGCGCCGCTCACCTCGAGAACTTCCTGGGCCAGCAACGACGCCGGGGGTCCCTGCGCACCGTGCTCACGGGTGAGCGCGACACCGCGCTGCGCGAGTTCGACGAGCACTCGCGCCGGCACGTCGTCGACGTGGACGTAACCGTCGTCCGGCGGCAGTGCCCCGCGCCATGCGGAATCCATCGCCCAACC
>NZ_AJVB01000530.1:0-2510 GCF_000278445.1 Rhodococcus sp. R1101 | reverse complement strand
TGCGTGAGTTGTACGAGACCAGGGATTTTCCGCGAGCCGCCTGGTTGCAACGCATGGATGAGCGTCGTGCACTCGCCCGTGCGCACCGCGACATCTACCTACGCGCGACGGGAGGGCGGAACGGATGACGTCGCCCTCGTTGCGTGTAGCCCTCATCGCGTCCAACAGGTATCCGATTCGCCAGCCCTTCGCGGGCGGACTCGAAGCACACGTGTGGCACCTCGCGCACGCGCTCGGCAAGGACGGGCACGAGGTGACGCTCTTCGCCGCACCGGGCTCCGACCCCACACTTCCGGCCGAGTTCCTCGAAGTGCCCTCGTTCGAGGTCGGCGAACTCGCGCGAAGCGACGTGTCGATGCCGCCGGCGGACGGTTTCCTCGGTGACCACCACGCCTACCTGTCGTTGATGCTCGATCTCGCAGGGCCGTCGGCCGACGCCTTCGACGTCGTGCACAACCACAGCCTGCACTACCTGCCGATCGCGATGGCCCGGACACTGCGTACCCCGCTGCTGTGCACCCTGCACACGCCGCCGACGCCCTGGCTCGAGTCGGCGATGGCCACGCCGGGCGGGTGCCCCGGAACGTTCGTCGCGGTCAGCCGCCACACCGCGGCGGCGTGGGAACATGCGACACCGGGCCCGGTGGCGGTGGTGCCCAACGGTGTCGACCTCGGGGCATGGCCCGTCGGGCCGGGGGGCGACGATCTGATCTGGTTCGGCCGCCTCGTACCGGAGAAGGGCGCACACCTTGCGATCGAGGCAGCGCGGCGAGCCGGCTACCGAGTGCGGATCGCCGGTCCGATCAGCAACCGCGAGTACTTCTCCCGACACGTCGAACCGTTCCTCGGCCCCGACGTGACCTATCTCGGTCACCTATCCCAACCCGATCTCGCTGCAGCGGTAGGCAATTCGGCGGCGTCTCTCATCACCCCGCAGTGGGACGAGCCGTACGGGCTCGTCGTCGCCGAGTCCCTCGCGTGTGGGACACCCGTGGTGGCCTTCGCCCGCGGCGGGATCCCGGAGGTAGTGGACGAGAGCAGCGGATGCCTCGTCGCGCCGGACGATATCGACGGCCTCGCTGCGGCGGTGCCCTGCGCGGTCGGCCTCTCCCGTTCCTCCGCCCGGGCCCGCGCGGAGGAGCGCTGTTCGGAACGCACGATGGTCGATGCGTACGTCTCGCTGTATCGGGAGCTCGCAGGAGCGGCATGATCGGCTACTACATCCATCATCACGGGCACGGGCACCGTACCCGCGCGAGCAGCATCTGCGCGCATCTGCAGGCGCCGGTGACGGCGTTGTCGTCGGCGCCGCTCGGCAGCGCGTCGGATGCCTTCGACGACGTGGTGCTGCTCCCCCGCGACGACCTCGCCGTCGGCACCGCACAGGACCCGACGGCCCACGACGTCCTGCACTGGGTTCCCAGCCATGACGACGGTCTCCGCGAACGCATGCACGCGCTGGGTTCGTGGATCGCCGCGACGCGACCGAGTCTGCTGGTGGTGGACGTATCGGTGGAAGTGACGCTCCTCGCCCGGCTGTACGGCATCCCCGTGGTGGTGCTGGCGATGCCGGGCGAACGCACCGATACCGCGCACACGCTCGCGTACCGCATCGCCGACCACATCGTCGCGCCGTGGGCACAGGAGATCTACGACCCGCACTGGCTGCACCCGTATGCGGACAGGACATCGTATGTCGGGGGCATCAGCCGGTTCGACGGTCGTCCGGCACCCACCCGGCCGTCCGCCGAGAAGCCGCAGGTGCTCGTGATGAGCGGCAGCGGCGGGTCGTCGATCACGGTCGACGATCTGCACCGCTTCTCGGCCCGCTTCCCGGAGTACACGTGGGAAGGTCTCGGAATTGCCGGGGGTCCGTGGATCGACGACCCGTGGCCCGTCCTCGCGGGAGCCGATGTCGTGATCGGGCACGCGGGACAGAACACCGTCGCCGACATCGCGGCCGCCGCACGACCTGCAGTCGTCATCGCCGAACCCCGGCCGTTCGACGAACAGCACTCCACCGCAAAGGCTCTCGAGAAGTCCGGCCTGGCAGTGGGACTCGACGGCTGGCCCGGCCCCGGACGTTGGCCCGAACTGATCGAACGGGCACGCGGCCTCGACCCGATCGAGTGGAAACGCTGGCAGGTCGATGGCGCTGCGGCGCGGGCCGCCGCAATCCTGGACGAGCTCGCGGGGGCGCCGTGACCGTCTCGGTCGTCACCGTCGCCGCCGGTCGCAGCACGCATCTGCGGCGGCAACTCGACGGCCTCGCGCGCAGCACCCGAACACCCGACGAGCACATCGTCGTCGCGATGGGTGATCCGGAGGTCGCCGATGTGGTGGCTGCTGCGAAATCGCCGGCGCGGGTGGTGCCGATGGATGTCGGCTCCGGGCGCCTACCGGTCGCGGAAGCGCGGAATCTCGGAGCCCGTGCGGCGTCGTCCGACCTGCTGGTCTTTCTCGACGTCGACTGCATCCCGTCCCCCGAGCTGCTCGAACGGTACATCGAC
>NZ_AJVB01000529.1:0-2517 GCF_000278445.1 Rhodococcus sp. R1101 | reverse complement strand
TCACCGCCGGGCGGGCCGACTCCCACACGGTCCAGGGGTGGATGCCACGAGCGTAGTTGTCGTCCAGTTCCGCGCGTTCCTTGAACGTGTCCGCCGGTTTCCAGAACCCGCTGTGCCGATAGCCGTACAACCGGCCCTGGCCGGCGAGTGCGCCGCAGACATCGGCCACCAGATCGCCACCGGGGGGAAGGAGGTCGAAGATCGCCTGGCTCAGGACGAAGTACCCGCCGTTCTCCCAGATGGGGAACCTGCTCACAGGAACGATTTCCTTGATCTCGCCGTTCTCCGCTACGTCGACGCAATGGAACGACGACTGCGGAGGCACGACCAACATCGAGGCCGTAGCACCCGACCGATGGTAACGATCGATCATCTCGTCGAGCGGGGCGTCGGTGAGGACGTCCGCGTAGTTGGCGAGGAAGTACTCGTCTCCCTCGAGGTGCCGGCGGACACGGCGGAGACGTTCACCGATCGCCGACTCGAGTCCGGTGTCGACGAAAGTGATCCGCCAGTCGCTGATGTCGGTGCTGAGGCAGTCGACGGTGTTGTCGTGCAGGATGAAATCGTTCGATTGCTCCTCGTGGTAGTCGAGGAAGAAATTCTTGATCTCGGACGCTCCGTACCCCAGGCACAGGATGAACTCCTTGTGACCGAAGTGCGCGTAGTACCGCATGATATGCCACAGGATCGGCCGGGGGCCTACCATCTGCATGGGCTTGGGAATCTGGTCGTTCCGATCGTTACGCATGCGCATGCCGTAACCACCGCAGAACAGTACAACCTTCATGATGTTGTCCTCCAGGACAGTTCGGGTTCGCCGATGGTCGTGTGAATGGTGGGGAGCGGAAGGACGAGGCGTCCCTTCCACTCCGCGATATACGCGAGCTGGCGGGTCAGTTCGGGCTCGAGGTTCCAGGGCAACGCGAGGACGACGTCCGGCCGGTCCTGGGCGATCCGCTCGACGGGCTCGATCGGGATCCGCGTCCCCGGCGTGAAACGTCCGTGCTTGTACGGATTCCGATCGACGGTATAGGACAAGAGATCCGGTCGGATGCCACAGTAGTTGAGCAGTGTGTTGCCCTTGCCGGGTGCTCCGTAGCCGACGACCGAGAGGCCTTCGTTCCGGCACTGGAGGAGGAAACGCAGCAGATCGAGGCGTGAGGTGCGTGCGAGCGGTTCGAGCCGGAAATATCCTGTGGGATCGTGTAGCCCTGCGCGCCTTTCGATCTCGAGAACCTCGGCGACGCGCGGACTCGGGTCCTGTGCTGCCTGTTCGGGCCGCGCCCACACACGGATCGAACCCCCGTGGGTGTCGAGCAGTTCCACGTCGACGATCCGGAGGCCCCCGGACGCCAGCGCTCGTGCGGCCGACAGCACCGTGTAGTACTGGAAGTGCTCGTGGTAGATCGTGTCGAACTGTCCGAGTGCCAACAGGTTCAGGGCGTGGTGGACCTCGACGCTGAGCCAGCCGTCCTCGGCCATGAGCAGGCGCAGCGCACGCGTGAATCCGACGAGGTCGGGTACGTGAGCGTAGACGTTGTTCGCGACGACGAGATCCGCTGGGCCGTATTCCGTCCGAATATGTTCGGCCAGTTCGATATCGAGGAAACCGGTGTGGGTCGGCACGCCGGCTGCCCTGGCGGCCTCCCCGACATTGACCGACGGTTCGATGCCCAGGCACCGGATGCCGGCGTCCACCGCGTGACGGAGGAGGTAACCGTCGTTGCTCGCGACCTCGACGAGGGTCGAGTCGGGCCGGAGCCGTCCGCTTCCCAGTGCGTCGTGCACGAAGCTTCGAGCGTGATCGACCCACGACTGCGAGTACGAGGAGAAGTAGGCGTACTCGGTGAAGGTGTCCTCCGGCGTGATCAACGCGGGTATCTGCAGCAGTAGGCAGTCCTCGCACAGGCGCAGGTGGAGTGGATATGTGCATTCCGGGAGGTCGAGCTGCTCGGCCGTGAGGAATCGTTCACACGGTGGAGTGGCTCCGAGGTCCAGGATGCTGGTCAGGCGGTCCGAATTGCACAGACGGCACTTCATGCGGGTGCCCCCTCGGTGGGAAGAGCGTGTCCGGTCTCGAGCCCCGAAATCGATGCCCCAAATAAACCATACCTAGAGAAGGGAAACAAGCTAAAAAAGACCTTATGTTGGTTTTGCAGAACCTTTGAAACCATCCGTTTCACCCCTTAGGCTCGTACTCGTCCCATTCGATGTGCCGGTGTCGGGCAGTGCACGCGAAGCAGGGGGGGACGATGTAGTCGCGTTTGGAGGTTCTGCCCGATGTCGTTTCAAATCGTGGAACGTCGCGAAACTCTGGTGGCCGGTGTGCCCGTTCGAAGTCCGCGGCGAGCCCTCGGCAAACTTCGTGATCCACACCTCGAAATCGCGTGGTCGGCTGTGCTCAACGGAGACACGTCCGGACCGTTCGCGACCGCGTACACCGATCACGCGGAGGACATAGGGTCCTACTACACGCAGACAGTAGGGTTCTGCTGCAAGTCGATCGATGACGTACCC
>NZ_AJVB01000528.1:0-2522 GCF_000278445.1 Rhodococcus sp. R1101 | reverse complement strand
GTCAGCGCCTCCCCCTATGTCGATGCCGTGCAGTACCACGACTACGGTGCCGACGCCGTGCCGTTGCCCGGCGATCAGTGGAACGGCCTCGCCCGGCGGGTCGCACAGGCCGCAGCCGTCGGAAAGCCGTTGCTCGTGGCGGAGATCGGCGAACTCGCTGGGTCCTGCGGGGCGCTCGGTGACCGCGCCGACCACATCACCACGAAGATCGAGGGCCAACGCGCCGCCGGCACCGCGGGTGCACTGCTGTGGGCGTTCGTGCCCGACCCGAGGGAAGGCGACTGCACCTACGACATCGGATTCGACGACCCGCTGTGGGATGTGGTCGAGGATCTCGGGTCCCTCGAACCCTCCACCCTCCCCAACGCGCAGTTCTCTCGATAAGAGGAGTCCTCACACGTCGACGGTGAAGCCGAGGTCCACATCGCAGGCGGCCTGTCCGGCGCGGATCCCCCAGCTCTCGGTCGGGATGTCGCGCGCGATCACGGTCACGTGGTCGGCGGGGATCGCGAATGCGTCGAGCCGCTCGGTGATCTCACGGTAGAGGCGCCGCTTGGCGTCCACGCTGCGTCCGGCAAAGCAGTCGACGATCACCAAGGTGTAGAGCTCGGGAGAGGTCAGGGTCGGCGGCACCGCGAAGCGTTCAGGTTCGTGCACCACAAGCCGGACGTGCTTGTCGACCTCCGGGATCCGGAAGGCGGCGACGAGCGCGTCGTGGACGGCGTCGATGATGCCGGTCTCGACCTCGCGGTCGTGGCGGGTGCGAACCTCGATGACGGTGCTGGGCATCCGACACTTCTACCGGTCGGAGGACCGCTGCGCAATGGACGGAGGCGGAATTCATCGGCGGACGGCCGAGAAATTCCTCCGCTTCTCGCCGGGGACCGCCGAGTTCGCGTCGTCGGTTCTCCGGTGGCGCCGGAGGTTACCCACGCACACCCGTCCCACGAGCGCAGGGTGGAACAGACAGCTCGGCGGATCCATCAGGCTGCTGACCCGCAGGAAACGGTCGACGACCACGGGATCGTTCTCGGCAGCGGCCAGGACACGCGCCACATACGCGTTGCCGAGTCGGGTCTGCACGCTGCGTGGGCCTTCGACCTCGGGCAGCGCCAGATCCGCGCCGACCGCGAGCTGCCACGCGGCGCCGATCGGTTTCCTCGCGGCCCGGAAGAATCTGCGGGACAGGTCGTCCTCACCGCGCCGCAGGCAGTCCCGCAGCGACATCGCTTCGACGGCGGCGACCGTCATGCCCTGACCATAGACCGGATTGAAGCTGCAGATCGCATCGCCGAAGACCAGCAGTCCAGCCGGGAAACGGCGCATCCGCTCATAGTGTCGCCATTGGCTGGACGGGAACTTGTGCTGTGCCAACTCACCGAGGGGTTCGGCGGTACGGAGCGCGGCCACGACATGCTCGGGCGCGTACGCCTCCACGGCGGAGATCATGCCGTCCAGGCGCGGTGGCGGTTCACGACCAGCCATGGCGGCGACCGTGAACAGCCACGTGTCGTGCTCGTAGCCGAACAGCGCCATGCCCGCGGGGCGACCCGGCACGGCGCCGATCAACACCATCTTCTCCATCGGTGTGCCCGGCGCGAGTCGCAACAGCTGGCTGCGATACACGACGTGGACGACGACATGCTCCTCGACCGGTCGCCCGTAACCGAGTTTCTCGAGACCCGCCGGGGTGCGGGCTCCGCGCCCCATCGCGTCGACCACCAGATCCGCCGTCAGGCTCCGAACACCCTCGCGGCTGCCCACCTGCACTCCGGTGATCCGGCGGCGGTCGGGTGTCGTCGTCAGGTCGCCGACGTTGTGCCCGTCGAGGAGAGTGATGTTCGGGATGGCGCGCACGCGCCGCCGGACATGATGTTCGAGCAGCGGCCTGCTCGGCACGTAGGTGGCTCGGTGGTCGCGGAAGCGACCCGACGGCGCCAGCCGGTGGCCACCGAGGACGAAGTGCATCTCCGACAGGTCGCCGTCGGCGATCACCGGTGCGCCGTCGGCGATCAGTTCGTCGAGGATGCCCGGGAACAACTCGTCCATGGACCGGGCGCCGCGGGCGAGAAGCCCGTGTCCGTGCCGCCCCTGCGGTACCCCGTGGCGGTTCTCCGCACCGGTCGGGAGGACGTCGCGTTCGACGACCGTCACCGCGCGGTACGAGCCGGCCAGTGCACGGGCCGCGAGCAGACCGCCGACGCTCGCGCCCAGAACGATTGCATGGTCACCGATCTTGTTCATCTCGTCATCTCCGTCGGCCGGTCGACTGTCGCGCACCTACGTGCCTGTACACGAAGTCTGCGGCGGCGATCGTCGACGGTCGCGAGTAGCGCACTACTCGATTCGGAATCCGGTTGCCCGGCCGCGGCGGCGCTGCTTCGATCGGAGCCATGAACGACCGCACACGTCTGAGGCGCAAACCCGAACGCGGCACCGATGATCCCGCCGTCCTGCACCGCCTTCTCGACGAGGCCCGCATCGCGCACGTGGGATTCGTGCGCGGCGGATCGCCCGTGGTG
>NZ_AJVB01000527.1:0-2524 GCF_000278445.1 Rhodococcus sp. R1101 | reverse complement strand
GGGGAGACGTGTCCGCCGGAGCTGGTGACGCGCTGGGCGCCCGGTCGGCGCATGTTCAACGCGTACGGGCCCACCGAGACCACCATCGTCTGCAATATCACCGACACCCTGAAGCCGGGTGAACGCATCACCATCGGCAGCCCGGTGTGCGGGATCGACGAGCTGATCCTCGACGGCCGGCTGCATCCGGTGCCGGTCGGGGTGGCGGGGGAGCTGTACATCGCCGGACCGGGTGTGACCCGCGGCTATCTCCGCCGGCCCGGCCTGACCGCGACCCGGTTCGTCGCCGACCCTTTCGGCCCGCCCGGCAGTCGCATGTACCGCACCGGCGACGTCAGCCGCTGGCATCTGCCCGGCGGCGACCGGGTCGCCCGCAGCGAGAAGGACCGTCCGCCGACCGTGGAGTATCTCGGCCGCTCCGACTTCCAGGTCAAGATCCGCGGCTTCCGCATCGAACTCGGCGAGATCGACGCGGCGCTGAGCGACCAGGACGGTATCGCGTTCGCCGTCACCCTCGGCCGCACCGCCCCCTCCGGCGAGCCGATGTTGGTGTCCTATCTGCTGCCCGAACCCGGTTGCGAACTCGACTCCGAGACGGTGCTCGCCGCGCTCGGGCAGCGGCTGCCCGCCCACATGGTGCCGGCCGCGGTCGTCGTGCTCGACGAGATCCCGCTGACCGCCGTCGGCAAACTCGACCGCACGGCGTTGCCCGAACCGGTCTTCGGCGGCACCGGCGGCGATGCCGCGGCGGCGATGTCGCCCACCGAGACCGTCCTCGCCGCGATCTTCGCCGATCGGCTCGGTGTCGCCGAGGTCGGCGCCGACGACAGTTTCTTCGAGCTCGGCGGCAACTCGCTGGTCGCCACCCGGGTGATTTCCCGCATCAACGACGCCTTCGGCACCGATCTGGGGGTGCGGGCGCTGTTCGAGACCCCCACGGTGCGGGCGCTGGCCGCGAACCTGCCCGCCGGTGACGACATCGACCGGCCCGCCCCGACCCCGGTGCTTCCGCGCCCGCATCCCGTCCCGGTCTCCGCCGCCCAGCAGCGCCTGTGGTTCGTCGACCAGCTCGACCCGACGTCCGCCGCTTACAACATCCCGGTCGCGCTGCGGTTGCGTGGTCACCTCGACCCGGCGGCGCTGCTCGCGGCGACCACCGATGTGCTCACCCGGCACGAGGCGCTGCGCACCGTCTACCCGGCCACCCCCGCCGGACCGATCCAGCAGGTGCTGCCCGTCGACGCGCTCGCCGTGGATCTCACCCCGGCCCCCACCACCGATCTCGACGGCGACGTCGCCGCGGTGGTCGCGGCCGGTTTCGACGTCACCGTCGACCCGCCGCTGCGGATGCGGCTGTTCCGCATCGCCGACGACGAGCACGTGCTCGCCGTGGTGGTGCACCACATCGCCGCCGACGGGGCGTCGCTGGCCCCGCTGGCCCGGGATCTGGTCACCGCCTACGCCGCCCGCGCCGCCGGCACCGCCCCCGACTGGGCGCCGCTGCCGCTGCAGTACGCCGACTACACCCTGTGGTTCGCGCAGCTGCTCGGCGACGTCGACGACCCCGCCTCCCGCGCCGCCCGGCAACTCGAGTACTGGCGCGAGATCCTCACCGGCGCCCCCGAACTGCTGGCGCTGCCCACCGACCGGCCCCGCCCGCCGCAGCAGTCCTTCCGCGGCGCCGGCGTCGACGTCGAGATCGACCCCGGCCTGTTCGGGCGGATCCGGCAGCTCGCCCACGCCCACACCGCCACCGAGTTCATGGTCGTGCACGCCGCCCTGGCGGTGCTGCTCGCCCGCCTGTCCGGCGGCGACGACATCGTCGTCGGCAGTCCCGTCGCCGGGCGCAGCCACCGCCACCTCGACGATCTGGTCGGCATGTTCGTCAACACCGTCGCGTTGCGCACCGCGGTGCCCGCCGAGCTGCCGTTCGCCGAGTTCCTCACCACCGTGCGCGACACCGACCTGACGGCCTTCGCGCACACCGACCTGCCGTTCGACCGGCTCGTCGACGCGGTGGTGCCGACCCGCTCGGCGGCGTACTCGCCGCTGTTCCAGGTCATGCTCGCCTTCGCCGACACCACCGGCACCCACCTGACACTGCCCGGCCTCGACGTCGATATCACCGAGATCGACACGCACACCACCAAATTCGATCTGCACCTGCAGCTCGGCGCGGTCGCCGACGACACCGGCCGCACCACCGGGCTGCGCGGGACCCTGTCCTACGCCACCGACCTGTTCGACCCCGCCACCGCCGCCGCGATCGCGCAGCGCCTCGTGCGCCTGCTCGAGACGGTCACCGCGGATCCGGCGGTGCCGGTCGGCGACGTGGAGCTGCTCACCGCCGACGAACGCCGCACCGTGCTCGACACGTGGAACGCCACCACCGCCGACACCGGGCCCGTCACCACCCTCGGGGCACTGTTCGCCGCGCAGGTCGCCGCGACCCCGCACGCCCCGGCCGTCACCGTCGACGGCCGCACCCTCGGCTACGCCGAATTCGACGCGGTCACCAACCGAC
>NZ_AJVB01000526.1:0-2524 GCF_000278445.1 Rhodococcus sp. R1101 | reverse complement strand
GGGGGCGAGCAACCGGTCCTTCTCGTAGATCATGTCGGTGCGGTTGTCCGCCGCCATCTCGTACTCGTTGGTCATGGTGAGCGCGCGGGTCGGGCACGCCTCGATGCACAGTCCGCAGCCGATGCACCGCAGGTAGTTGATCTGGTAGACACGTCCGTATCGTTCCCCGGGCGAGTACCGCTCCTGATCGGTGTTGTCGGCGCCCTCGACGTGGATGGCGTCGGCCGGGCACGCCCACGCGCACAGTTCGCAGCCGATGCACTTCTCGAGCCCGTCCGGATACCGGTTCAGCTGGTGGCGTCCGTGATAGCGGGGCGCGGTGGGTCTCTTCTGCTCCGGATACTGCTCGGTGTTGGGCTTCTTGAACATCGTCGTGAGCGTCACACCGAAACCGGCCAGCGGGCCGCGGAATTCGACCATCACGATCCTCCTGGGAGACGCCCCGCCGAAGCGGGCGGGCTCGATCGGGTGCCCGACCGGGCAGGTAGTGGCGGCACGGGGAATCCACCGGCCATGGCGTCGAATTCCTCGTCGGGTGCGGCCAGCTCGATCGCCTGTGCGGTACGCCGGGTCCGCCGCGCGCGCAGGGACAGGTAGCCGAACAGCAGCGCCGTGGACACCACACCGGCGACGATGAGGCTCGCGGTGCCGGGAAGTACGTCGTCGCCGTCGAGGAGGCGCAGCACGGCCACGACCATCACCCACACGACCGAGACGGGGATGAGCAGTTTCCAGCCCAGGGCCATGAACTGGTCGTATCGAAGCCTCGGCAGGGTGCTGCGCAGCCAGACGAAGACGAACAGCACGACCCACACCTTGATGACGAACCACAGCAGTGGCCACCAGCCCGAGTTCGCGCCGCTCCACAAGGTCAGCGGCCACGGCGCGTGCCAGCCGCCGAGGAACAGGGTGGTCGCGAGCGCGGAGACGGTGACCATGTTCACGTACTCGGCCAGCATGAACATCGCGAACCGCAGCGACGAGTATTCGGTGTGGAAGCCACCCACGAGTTCGCCTTCGGCTTCGGGAAGATCGAAGGGAGCGCGGTTGGTCTCCCCCACCATCGACACCGAGTACACCAGGAACGACGGGAGCAGCAGCACGACGAACCACAGATCGTTCTGCGCGGCGACGATCCCCGAGGTCGACATCGTGCCCGCCTGCAGGAAGACCGCGGCGAACGCGAGTCCCATCGCGATCTCGTAGGAGATGACCTGCGCGGTTGAGCGGAGGCCACCGAGCAGGGGGTAGGTCGAGCCGGAGGCCCAGCCGGCGAGCACGATGCCGTAGACGCCGACGGAGGTGATCGCCAGGACGTAGAGGACCGCGACGGGAAGATCCGTGAGCTGCAGCGGCGTTCGAGTTCCGAAGATCGACACCTCCGGTCCGAACGGGACGACCGCGAACGCCATGAACGCCGGGGCCGTCGCGATGATCGGGGCGAGCAGATAGATCGGCTTGTCCACCCCGGTAGGGATGATGCCTTCCTTGAGAGCGAGTTTCAGGCCGTCGGCGACGGTCTGGAACAGCCCCTGCGGTCCGACCCGGTCGGGTCCGACCCGCATCTGCATCCAGGCCATGATCTTGCGTTCGGCGAGGATCATCACGAGCGTGGTCAGAACGAGGAACGCGAAGATCGCGAGGGCCTTCACGACGACGAGCCACCACGGATCGATACCGAACATCGACAGGTCCACGGACTGCTGGGCGGTGACGCTCATCGCGGATCCTCCTCGGCCCGTCCGGTGCTCGTCGTCGCAGTGGCCCGGATCCGCACCACATCACCGGCGGTGACGCCGAGCTCGGCGTGCACCATCGATCCCGGCGACGCGGTGGGCAACCAGACGACACGGTCGGGCAGCTCGTCGATCACCAGCGGAAGCGTGATCGACCCACGCCCGGTGGAGACGGTGAGCGAACGGTGCTCGGCCGCCCCGATTTCCGCTGCTGTCGCGGCCGACAGGCGGGCGACGGGTTCGTGCGCCGTCCCGGCGAGGTGGGGTTCGTCGTCCTGCGACCGGCCCGCGTCGAGGAGCATCCGCCAGGTGGCGAGGACCGCCTCCCCGAGCACGGGACGAGGTGCAGGTCGCGGAGACGTCACCGGTGTCTCGGGGACGGCGCCCGTCCATCGCCCGAGGGCCGCGAGTTCGTGGCGCAGAGTGTCGACGTCGTGGGAGCCGGGACCCTCGAGTCCGGTATCCGGATCCAGAGCATCGGCGATCGCCGCGAGCACGCGGTGGTCGGGCAGTGCCCCGGTGTCGCGGAGCGCGATCGGGAACACCCGCTCGCGCCCTTCCCAGTCGAGGAAGCTCCCGGCCTTCTCGGCTACCGGCGCGACGGGAAAGACGACGTCGGCGCGGTCGGTCACCGTGCTGCGCCGCACTTCCAGACTCACGACGAACCCGACGCCGTCGATGCCGGCATGTGCGGCATCGGGATCGGGCAGGTCGGCGGGGTCGACCCCGGCGACCACGAGCGCGCCCAGCGCGCCCTCGGTGGCTGCGGCCAGGATCGCCGCGGTGTC
>NZ_AJVB01000525.1:0-2534 GCF_000278445.1 Rhodococcus sp. R1101 | reverse complement strand
GGAGTACAAGCTCGGGGCGGCCGCGCACGGCCCGTCGTCGATCCAGCGCGCGTTGCTCGGCGCGAGCTCGTCCGACACGGTGCGGTCGCGGATCTACTCGGGCAAGCCGGCGCGGCTGCTCAAGACCAAGTGGACGGAGGCGTGGTCGAAACCCGATGCGCCCGAGCCGTTGCCGATGCCTCTGCAGAACATCCTCGTGAGCGAGGCGCATCAGCGTATGTCGGCGGCCGATGATCCCGAGGCCGTCGCCATGCCGGTCGGGCAGGTGGTGGGACGGATGAACGAGATCCGTCCCGTCGCGGAGATCATGGCCGACCTCGTGCGGGGCTACGACGAGGCCGTCGATCGGCTGAACGAGGCGCGATAGGACCACCGTGGTGGGGTGGCAGGTGCCCGGGGTGGAGTGATCCGCCCCGGGCATCGTCCCGTTCCGGGATCGGCGTCGGCCGGGGCGTCGCCGGACAGGGGGCAGCGGCGATCGCGGGTGGGGGTCGACGGCCGAGGTGTGCCCGATCCGGCACTACCCTGGGGTGGACGTGACGCGAGCGGTATCGGTCGTGAACCGGACCGCAGCGGACTCTAAGCGTTCACCGAGGAGGAGGCCGTTCACCTCGGTTACCGAGCAGAGGACGGAAGACGCAGTGACACAGTCCGAGTCGCAGGCAACCGGAGCACTCGCGGACATCAGGGTGCTCGAACTGGGCACCCTGATCGCCGGGCCGTACGCAGGACGCCTGCTCGGCGACATGGGTGCCGACGTCATCAAGATCGAGGACCCGAAGCGGCCCGACCCGCTCCGCACCTGGGGGCAGGGCGAGCGGGACGGTCACCGCTTCTTCTGGACGGTGCACGCCCGCAACAAGCGGTGCATCACCCTCGATCTCCGGGCGCCCGACGGACAGGAACTCTTCCGGCGCCTCGTCGCCGAATCGGATGTCATCGTCGAGAATTTCCGTCCCGGAACGCTCGAGAAGTGGGGTCTCGGCTACGACGTGCTCTCCGAGATCAATCCGGGCATCGTCCTGGCCCGGGTCTCCGGCTACGGGCAGACCGGCCCGAAGGCCGGCCGCGCGGGATACGCCTCGGTCGCCGAGGGTGAGAGCGGACTACGGCATCTCAACGGTTATCCGGGACAAGCGCCTCCGCGACTCGCGTTGTCGCTCGGCGACACTCTCGGCGGCATGTTCGCGGTGCAGGGAGTACTGGCCGCTCTCCTGAGCCGCGAACGTACCGGTCGCGGCCAGGTCGTCGACGTCGCACTCACCGAGGCGTGCCTCGCGGTACAGGAATCGGTGATTCCGGACTACGACGCGGCCGGTGTGGTGCGCGGCCCGTCGGGTACGCGTCTCGAGGGTATCGCGCCGTCGAATCTGTATCGCACGTCCGACGACATGTGGATCATCATCGCCGCGAACCAGGACACGGTCTTCCGTCGTCTGTGCACGGCGATGGATCGTCCCGAACTCGCCGACGATCCGCGTTTCGCCGATCACCTCGCGCGCGGCGTGAACCAGGACGAACTCGACGCACTCATCGGTGACTGGGCCGCGACGTCGACGCTCGAGGATCTGCTCGCGCATCTGTCGGAGGCCGGTGTGGTGGCCGGTCCGGTGAACACCGTGGCCGAGGTGGTCGCCGATCCGCAGTTCCGGGCACGCGACATGATCGTGCCGCACCACGACGAGCGCACCGACACCGATGTGCTCGGCCCCGGTGTGGTGCCGGTGCTCGGTGAGACGCCCGGTTCGGTGCGCCGCGCCGGCCCGCCCGTCGCGGGATACGACAACGCCGCGGTCTACGGCCAGGTGCTCGGACTGAGCGAGGTCGAGCAGAAGGACCTGCGCGAGCGCGGCATCATCTGAGACACACAACGCGAGCCTTCGTTCGTTGTTGCGTGCTTCCCCGCAGGCGTACATGACACTAAGGTAGAACTCGTTTCAGTCTTTCGAACTTCTATGAGGAGTGCCGAATGCACACGCCTATCTGCGACGAACTCGGCATCGAGTTCCCGATCTTCGCGTTCACCCACTGCCGCGACGTCGTCGTCGCCGTCGCCAAGGCTGGAGGCTTCGGCGTCCTCGGCGCCGTCGGGTTCACCCCGGATGAGCTCGAAATCGAGCTGAACTGGATCGACGAGCATATCGGCGACCGCCCGTACGGTGTCGACATCGTCATTCCGAACAAGTACGAGGGCATGGACGCGAACCTCTCCGCGGAGGAACTCGCGAAGATGCTGCAGTCGATGGTGCCGCAGGAGACCCTCGAATTCGGCCGTAAGATCCTCACCGACCACGGAGTTCCGCTGCCCGAAGGCGACGATAACGCGTTGCAGCTCCTCGGCTGGACGGAAGCCACCGCGACCCCGCAGGTGGAGGTGGCGCTGCAGCATCCGAAGGTCACCCTCATCGCCAATGCGCTCGGTACCCCACCGCCGACATGATCGAGCACATCCACAACGCCGGTCGTAAGGTCGCGGCGCTGTGCGGTTCTCCGAAGCAGGCCCGCAAGCACGCCGACGCAGGCGTGGACATCAT
>NZ_AJVB01000524.1:0-2538 GCF_000278445.1 Rhodococcus sp. R1101 | reverse complement strand
ACTACAGCGTCTCCGACCGTCTCGCCCGTGAGCTCCCCGGCGGCTGGAAGCCGAACCAGTACTCCAACCCGGGTGGCCCGGCGAGCCACTACGAGACCACCGGGCCGGAGATCTGGAACGACACCGACGGCAGGATCACGCACTTCGTGGCGGGCGTCGGCACCGGTGGCACCATCTCCGGCACCGGCCGGTACCTCAAGGAGGTCTCCAACGGTGCGGTGAAGGTCGTCGGCGTCGATCCCGAGGGCTCGGTGTACTCGGGGGGCACCGGCCGGCCGTATCTCGTCGAGGGTGTCGGTGAGGACTTCTGGCCCACCGCCTACGACCCGTCGATCCCGGACGAGATCATCGCCGTCTCCGACGCCGACTCGTTCGAGATGACCCGTCGCCTCGCCCGTGAGGAAGGGCTGCTCGTCGGCGGCTCGTGCGGCATGGCCGTCGTCGCCGCACTGCGGGTCGCCGAGCGCGAAGGCCCCGACGCGGTCGTCGTCGTGCTGCTGCCCGACGGTGGCCGCGGCTACATGTCGAAGATCTTCAACGACAAGTGGATGGCCAGTTACGGCTTCCTCCGTGCACCGCTCGACGGTAAGCCCGACGACTCCACCGTCGGTGACGTGCTGCGCGGCAAGAGCGGCGACCTGCCCGATCTCGTGCACACCCACCCCTCCGAGACGGTGCGCGACGCCATCGAGATCCTCCGCGAGTACGGCGTGTCGCAGATGCCGGTCGTGGGCGCCGAGCCGCCCGTCACCGCAGGTGAGGTCGCCGGCTCGGTCAGCGAACGCGAACTGCTCAGCGCCGTCTTCGAAGGTCGCGCGAACCTCGCCGATCCGGTCGAGAAGCACATGAGCCCGCCCCTGCCGAACATCGGCGTGGGTGAGTCCATCGACGCCGCCACCAAGGCGTTCGGCGACACCGATGCGCTCATGGTGATCGACGACGGCAAGCCCGTCGGCGTCATCACCCGCCACGACCTGCTCGGATTCATCTCTCAAGGCCGATAGGACACAGATCTTCATGACCGACCAGAACCAGCACGGTTTCGCGACCCGCGCCATCCACGCCGGGTACGAGCCCGATCCGCAGACCGGTGCCGTCAACGTGCCGATCTACGCGTCGTCGACCTTCGCCCAGGACGGCGTCGGCGAGATGCGCAACGGCTTCGAGTACGCCCGCACCGGCAACCCCACCCGGCGTCCCCTCGAGGCGAACCTGGCAGCGCTCGAGAACGGCGCCTACGGTCGCGCGTTCGGCTCGGGTATGGCCGCCACCGACTGCCTGCTCCGTTCGGTGCTGCGTCCGGGCGACCACCTGGTCATCCCCAACGACGCCTACGGCGGCACCTTCCGCCTCATCGACAAGGTGTTCACGCAGTGGGGGATCGAGTACACCCCGGCCGCGGTCAACGACGCCGACGAGGTGCGCGCGGCCGTCCGCCCGAACACCAAGCTCGTGTGGGTCGAGACGCCCACCAACCCGCTGCTCAACATCGGCGACATCTCGGCGCTCGCCGACATCGCGCACGAGGGCGGCGCCAAGCTCGTCGTCGACAACACCTTCGCGTCGCCCTACCTGCAGCAGCCGATCACCTTCGGTGCCGACGTGGTGCTGCATTCGACCACCAAGTACATCGGTGGGCACTCCGACGTGGTCGGCGGCGCGCTGGTGACGAACGACGAAGAGCTCGACACCGCCTTCGCGTTCCTGCAGAACGGCGCGGGTGCCGTGCCGGGTCCGTTCGACGCCTTCCTCACGCTGCGCGGCATCAAGACGCTCGCGGTGCGGATGGAGAAGCACTCCGACAACGCCGAGAAGCTCGTCGACTTCCTGTCGGGACACCCCGCCGTGAGCAAGGTGCTGTACCCGGGGCTCGAATCGCATCCGGGCCACGAGTACGCGGCTCGGCAGATGCGTCGCTTCGGTGGCATGATCTCCGTGCGCCTCGCCGGGGGCCGCCAGGCCGCGCTGGACTTCTGCAAGCGCACCGAGATCTTCACCCTCGCCGAGTCGCTCGGTGGCGTGGAGTCGCTCATCGAGCATCCGGGCGCGATGACCCACGCCTCCACAGCAGGCTCGCTGCTCGAGGTCCCCGAGGATCTCGTCCGCCTGTCGGTGGGCATCGAGGACGCCGCCGACCTGCTCGCCGACGTCGAGCAGGCACTCGGCTGACGGGCCCGTCCGGGTAACTCGCACGAGAACACGAGAAGAAGGCGTCCTCCGGGGCGCCTTCTTCTCGTTGCGTCCGCATGAAGAGAACGGTCCCTGTGTGAGTGCCGGATCCACGACCGTTGCGATCACCACACCGACCGGAAATACCGGTCGCCATGTTCTGCGTCCGGTCGTGCAGGTGAAGGTCGTGGGCGACGTGCGGAGAAACCGCATCGTCCCCGGAAGCAGTGCCGCGGGCCGTACGATCCAGTGGTGACGGACAGCGAACATCCCGAATCCGCCCTGTGGGACACCGTGCTCGACACCGTACGGCGCCACGGACCCATGACGATCGACGAGGTGGCCGACCATCTCGAAGACCACGGATTC
>NZ_AJVB01000523.1:0-2542 GCF_000278445.1 Rhodococcus sp. R1101 | reverse complement strand
CGGCTTCGGCCGGGACGGCCTGTCCTGCCATCGACTGGACGTCGAGCGGAGTGGTCGTGCTACACGGCGCCATGTTCCCAGGGTACGACTTCGGAGCACCGCGAAAAACCCGCCTCGGTACCCGTGGCTCTACAGTGATCGAGTGCCCGAAGCCATTCTCCGTGCCGGTCGCTCCGGCACCGCACTGTTCACCGACAAGTACGAGCTGACGATGCTCGAAGCTGCTCTGGCAGACGGTTCGGGCGACCGCCCGTGCGTCTTCGAGGTCTTCGCCCGCCGCCTCCCCGCAGGTCGGCGGTACGGCGTCGTGGCGGGCACCGCACGGCTGGTCGAGGCGCTCGAATCGTTCCGGTTCGACGAGGCCGAACTCGAACTCGCGGCCGGCTTCCTGGCGCCCGGCACCGTCGAGTGGCTGCGCGACTTCCGGTTCTCCGGCGACATCGACGGTTACCGCGAGGGCGACTTCTACTTCCCGGGTTCGCCGATCCTCTCGGTGAGCGGCACCTTCGCCGAGTGCGTGCTGCTCGAGACGCTGACCCTGTCGATCTTCAACCACGACAGTGCTGTCGCCTCGGCGGCGGCGCGCATGGTGAGTGTCGCCGACGGCCGCGCCCTCATCGAGATGGGTTCGCGGCGCACCCACGAGGAAGCGGCGGTCGCCGCGGCGCGCGCGGCCTATCTCGCCGGTTTCGACTCGACGTCCAATCTGCAGGCCGCGAAGCGGTACGGCATTCCCGCCGCGGGCACTGCCGCACACGCGTTCACGCTGTTGCACACCACGACGGAGGGCCGTGACGAGGCGTCCGCCTTCCGCAGCCAGGTCGAGAGCCTCGGTGTGGGCACGACCCTGCTGGTGGACACCTACGACATCACCGAGGGCGTGAACACCGCGATCGCGGTGGCCGGCCCCGAACTCGGCGGGGTGCGCATCGATTCGGGTGATCTCGGTGTGCTCGCGCGCCAGGTGCGCGAGCAGCTCGACAAGCTCGGCGCGACCGGCACGAAGATCGTGATGTCCGGTGATCTCGACGAGTACGGCATCGCGGGTCTGCGGGCGGAGCCGGTCGACGCGTACGGGGTGGGCACGTCGGTGGTCACAGGTTCCGGTGCCCCGACCGCCGGGATGGTCTTCAAGCTCGTGGAGGTCGACGGTCTCCCGGTCGAGAAGCGCAGCACGGCGAAGGAGTCCCGAGGGGGTGCGAAGAGGGCCGTGCGGTACGCGCGACGAACCGGCACGCTCGTCGAGGAGGTCGTCTATCCCGCGCGTGCCGAGCAGGTTCCGCCGGGCGAGGGTTCGCAGGTCCGCCCGCTGATGATCCCCCTGATCCGCGGCGGCGAGCCGGTCGGCGATCTGCCTACCCTGGAGGAGAGCCGGGAGTTCCTCCGCCAGGGCATGGTGAGTCTGCCCTGGGAGGGTCTGACGCTCTCGGCCGGGGATCCCGCGATCCCCACGCGTTTCGTCCGTGAGAGGTGAGTGCGATGCGCGCACTACTGGTCGTCGACGTCCAGAACGACTTCTGCGAGGGCGGTTCGCTCGCCGTGGTGGGCGGGTCGCAGGTGGCGTCCGACATCACCCGTCTGCTGAAGGCGCGCGGTGACGACTACGCGCACATCGTCGCCACCCGCGACCACCACGACGATCCGGGAGAGCACTTCTCTCCCGAACCCGATTTCGTCGACTCGTGGCCGCCGCATTGCCGGGTGGGCACGCCGGGCGCCGACTTCCATCCGGAGCTGACCACCGACCGGTTCGAGGCGGTCTTCTCGAAGGGTGCTTCCGACGCGGCGTATTCGGGATTCGAGGGAGTCGACGACGACGGCACGGCGCTGGTGTCGTGGTTGCGCGACCGCGACGTGAGCGATGTCGACATCGTCGGTATCGCCACCGACCACTGCGTGCGGGCCACCGCGCTCGACGCGATCGCGGAGGGTTTCGGGGTCCGGGTGCTGCTGCCCTACACGGCAGGGGTGTCGGAGACGACGATCCGCGACGCGCTCGAGCGGATGCGGCAGGCCGGCGTCGAGCTGCTCACCGAGGTCCCCGATATCACGGAAGTCACAGGTCGCGGGGCCGTAGACCGAACGTGACGGTGGGGACCGATACCCTGTGCCGGTGCCGGATCTCCCCGAAGTCCCCGAATTGCTGCGAACCGCGGTACACGCGCTGGGTGGTAGGGAGCGGCGCAATCAGCTGACGATGGCCTCGGCCGTCGCGCACAGCATCGACACCGGCGAACACCTCGCCGTGCAGGCCGGCACGGGTACCGGCAAGTCGCTGGCCTATCTCGTGCCGAGCATCCGGTATGCGGTGAAGACGGGCCGCACGGTGGTGGTCTCCACGGCGACCATCGCGTTGCAGCGGCAGCTCGTCGAGCGCGACCTGCCGCGGCTCGCCGATGCCCTCACCGGCTCCCTCGGCCGGCGCCCGCGTTTCGCGATCCTCAAGGGGCGCGGAAACTACCTGTGCCTGAACAAGATCCACACCGGCCTCGCCGAGGAGACCCCCGAGGCCGAACTGTTCGACGCGTTCGCCCTCTCCCGC
>NZ_AJVB01000522.1:0-2557 GCF_000278445.1 Rhodococcus sp. R1101 | reverse complement strand
GGATGATCGGTGCCCTCGTCGGTTCGATCGTGGTGTTCTTCGTCGTCGGTCTCATCTTCGGCATCCAGTGGTTCCTGCTGCCGGTCGGCATCCTCGTCGGCGTCCTGTCGGCCTTCATCATCTTCGGGCGCCGCGTGCAGAAGAGCGTGTACTCGAAGGCCGACGGCCAGGCCGGTGCGGCTGCGTGGGCGCTCGACAACCTGCAGGGCGCGTGGCGCGTGACCCAGGCGGTCGCGGGCACCACCCAGCTCGACGCCGTGCACCGCGTGATCGGACGCCCGGGAGTGATCCTCGTCGGTGAGGGCAACCCCGGTCGCGTGAAGGGTCTGCTGGCCCAGGAGAAGAAGCGGGTCGCCCGACTGGTGGGCGACACCCCGATCTACGAGTTCGTCGTCGGCAACGACGAGGGCCAGGTCCCGCTCTCCCAGTTGCAGAAGCGTCTGAACAAGCTGCCCCGCAACATCGACACCAAGCGGATGGACACCATCGAAGGTCGTCTGTCGGCGCTGAGCTCGAAGAAGTCCGGTCCGGCCATGCCCAAGGGCCCGCTTCCCGCCGGCGCGAAGATGCGCAGCGTGCAGCGCACCATGCGTCGCCGCTGACCTTCCGTATACGCCGAAGGCCGCCTCTCGTCCCGGGACGAGAGGCGGCCTTCGGTGTATACGGAGAAGGGGCGGCGGGCCAGCGCCAACGAACGACC
Organism: Rhodococcus sp. R1101; assembly: GCF_000278445.1. Classification (NCBI taxonomy): domain Bacteria; kingdom Bacillati; phylum Actinomycetota; class Actinomycetes; order Mycobacteriales; family Nocardiaceae; genus Rhodococcus; species Rhodococcus sp. R1101. Next base: position 1,857 of record NZ_AJVB01000522.1, on the reverse strand, counting down.
GCGCGGTCAGCGCCAACGAACGACCGCGCGGTCAGCGCCAACGAACGACCGCGGTCAGCGCGAACGAACGACCGCGGTGCCGGTGGCGCGGTCCTGGAGGCCGCGACCGTCGACGTCCGTGACGAGCGCCGGAGCGATGAACACCAGCAGGACCTGGCGTGCGAGCGCTCGCACGATGCCTACTCGCACGGGAGCGTCCACCCGCGCCACCTGCAGGCCGGCGACGAACTGCCCCGGCGTGAACGAGAACAGGCTCACGCACCCCACGCCCACCACGAACCAGATGATCAGGGTGTACGACGACAGCAGCGGACTCTCGAGGGGGTTGCCCCCGACGAGACCGGCGGCGATCGCCATGGCCATGAACCAGTCGACTACGAGGGCAAGCACCCTGCGGCTCGTGGGCACCATGGAGCCGGGGCCGTGCTCGGGGAGGCCGAGCAGCTGCCCGGGATAGTCCTGCTCCTGCTGGAGACCTCGGGGAAGCGCCGCAGCAGGCCCGGAAAGCCAACTGCCCGTCATGCGTGCCATGGCACCAGGATAAGCTCTCCTGGGCGGACCAGCGTCGACCCGTGTTGGCAGTGGTGACTTATACCACCTTTTCGACCTCGCTGCAGGACGAAGACATGTGTAACACCCACGAAACATAGGCTTGATGGACGGGCAACACCAGATCCATAACGTCTGATCCGACGCAGGCGCCCAGCACCCATGGCGCGCACCGACTGAAGGAGCACAAGCGTGGCGTTCACCACGGCCGAAGAGGTATTCAAGTTCATCGCGGAAGAGAACGTCGAATACGTCGACGTCCGCTTCACCGACCTGCCCGGCATCGAGCAGCACTTCTCCATCCCGGCCAAGGCCTTCAACGAGGACGTGCTCGAGGACGGTCTGGCATTCGACGGTTCCTCGGTCCGTGGGTTCCAGTCGATCCATGAGTCCGACATGCTGCTGCTCCCCGATGTGACGACCGCGCGTCTGGATCCCTTCCGCGCAGCCAAGACGCTCAACATCAGCTTCTTCGTCCACGACCCCTTCACCCGCGAGTCCTACAGCCGCGACCCCCGCAACGTCGCGCGCAAGGCCGAGGAATACCTGATCAGCACCGGCATCGCCGATACTGCCTTCTTCGGCGCCGAGGCCGAGTTCTACATCTTCGACTCGATCGCCTACGACTCGAAGATCAACGGCGCCTTCTACGAGATCGACGCGGTCTCGGGTTCCTGGAACACCGGCGTCGAGTACAACGCCGACGGCACCCCCAACCGCGGCTACAAGGTCCGGGCGAAGGGCGGCTACTTCCCCGTCGCACCGTACGACCACTACGTCGACCTGCGCGATCAGATCGCCACCAACCTCGCCAATGCCGGCTTCGAACTCGAGCGCGGCCATCACGAGGTGGGCACCGGCGGCCAGGCCGAGATCAACTACAAGTTCAACACCCTGCTCGCCGCGGCCGACGACCTGCAGCTGTTCAAGTACATCGTCAAGAACACCGCGTGGCAGGCCGGCAAGACCGTCACCTTCATGCCGAAGCCGCTGTTCGGCGACAACGGTTCGGGCATGCACGTGCACCAGTCGCTGTGGAAGGACGGCAAGCCGCTGTTCCACGACGAGGCCGGCTACGCAGGCCTGTCCGATGTGGCCCGCTGGTACATCGGTGGCATCCTGCACCACGCGCCGTCGCTGCTCGCCTTCACGAACCCGACGATCAACTCGTACCACCGTCTGGTGCCGGGCTACGAGGCTCCGATCAACCTCGTGTACAGCCAGCGCAACCGTTCGGCTGCCGTGCGTATCCCGATCACGGGCAACAACCCGAAGGCCAAGCGCCTCGAGTTCCGCGCTCCCGACTCC
>NZ_AJVB01000521.1:0-2556 GCF_000278445.1 Rhodococcus sp. R1101 | reverse complement strand
GCTGGTCGACACCGGTTCACACGTGATCGCTCTCGGCGACACGCGCCTCGAGATGTGGCGTTCCGATCTGGTGCGCACCGTCGAGTACGGGCGGGTCGACGCCCCGGTGAACCCGAACGCCCAGCCCCGCTCGGGGTGCGAATTGCGCTCGGCGGATGCGGGAGCCGAGGTGCTGGCCGTCCTCGAACAGTGCGCGAACGAGCCGACCACTCGGCTCACCCTGCTCGAGCCCACCCCCGACGACAGTCAGAAACCCGAGGAACTCGCCTCGTCGGTGCTTCCGGATGCCGACCGTGACTCCCAGGCCAGGATCGTCGCCGTGGTCGGCGACCGCACGGCGGTCTACCTGGCGCCCGACGACACCGCCGGGCCGCGCATCGAGGTCTTCGACAGCGCGGGCACCCTCGTCGACACCCACATCCTGCCGCGTCCGGCCGGGGCATCCGAGGATCCCGCACTCGAACGCGGCGGTGTACTCGTGTGGTGGACCGGCCGCGACACCGTCGCACTGTCCACCACCGATTTCGCTCCGCAATGGACCGTCGAGGACACGCTCGGAACCGGCGACATCATGGCCGGTTCACTGTTGCTCCCCGTCGAGGACGCCCTGCTGGGAGTCGACTCCCGGACCGGGGAGCGCGGACCGCGCATCGATGTCGAGCGCGGTGCAGTGTCGTCGGTGAACATCGCCGTCGCAGGGGACGTCGTCGTCGAGCAGCGCGGCGACGAACTCGTCGCGCTGCGCTGACGGCAGGGCCGTCCCGTTCAGCACCGACGGCGGGGGCCGTCTCAGTCCGTGACGGTCTCGAAGGTCACGAGTTCCGCCTCACCCGACCAGTAGCGCATCAGGTTCTCGGCGAGAGCGCGGTAGGCTGCGGCCCCCTTGTTCCTCCGTCCCGCCAGCACGGTGGCACCCGACGCGGAGGCTTCCGCGAAGCGGACCGTGCGCGGCACGGGCGGCGCCAGCACCGGCAGGTCGTACCGATCGGAGACGTCGGCGAGCACGTCGCGGCTGTGCGTGGTCCGTGAGTCGTAGAGGGTCGGCAGCGCGCCGAGCAGCTCGAGATCCGGATTGGTGATCTGTTTCACCTCGTTCACCGTGCGCAGCAGTTGCCCGACTCCTCTGTGCGCGAGCGTCTCGCACTGCAGCGGAACGAGCACGGACCGCGCCGCGGTCAGCCCGTTGAGGGTGAGGACGCCCAGAGAGGGCGGGCAGTCGATGACGACGACGTCGTAATCGTCCTCCACCGACGCGAGCGCCCGCTTCAGGGTGTATTCACGCCCCGGTTTCATGAGCAGCATCGCCTCCGCGCCCGCGAGGTCGATGGTCGCCGGAAGCAGCGACATCCCTTCTGCTGTCCCGAGCAGGACATCCTTCGTCTCGACACCGCCGACGAGCACCTCGTGCACGGATTGTTCGAGCTTGTCGGGGTTGTGTCCGAGCGAGAAGGTCAGACATCCCTGGGGATCGAGATCGACGACGAGCACCCGCCGGCCCAGCGCCGACAGTGCGGCACCCAACGACGCGACGGTGGTCGTCTTGGCGACGCCACCTTTCTGATTTGCCACTGCAAGTACCGTTGCCACGACCCCGATCCTCGCGCACTCGACGGCGCGGCGCGAGGTGAATCCACGCACGAGACCACAGGAGGCAGCCCGTCGTGATCCGTAGAGCCATACCCGAGGACGTCCCCGCGATCACCGGCCTGATCTACGACCTCGCCGAATACGAGAAGGCCCGGCACGAGTGCACGGTGGTCCCCGAGCAGATCCACGAGGCCCTGTTCAGCCCGCGACCCTCCGTCTACGCGCACGTCGCCGAGGAACCGGATGAGAACGGCGGACCGGCGCGTGTCGTCGGTGTGGCGCTGTGGTTCCGGAACTTCTCCACCTGGGACGGCGTGCACGGCATCTACCTCGAGGATCTGTTCGTCCTACCCGAGCATCGCGGCAAGGGGCACGGACGTGCGCTGCTCGCGGCACTCGCCCACGAATGCGTGGAGCACGGTTACACCCGTCTGTCCTGGTCCGTACTGAACTGGAACGAGCCGTCGATCGGCTTCTACCGCTCGCTCGGAGCCGTCGCGCAGGACGAGTGGACGACGTTCCGGCTCAGCGGGCCCGCGTTGCGCGCCCTCGGGAGCTGAGCGGGGTCACTCGTCGGCGTCGGGCGCGTACTCGTGCGCCAGCCACCGCGAGGTGGGCGGGCTGAACAGCAGCACGAGCGTGGGCACCACCACGAGCGCCAGCACGGTGCCGATGACCGGCTGGTGCGAGTCGGTCAGCAGCGACCACACCACGGGCAGCAACAGCAACTGCGCGAGCACCGCCACGGCACGCCCCCAGCGCACACCGCGCACGAGTGCGATCCCGCCGGCCAGGACTCCGCCGAACAGAACGAACAGCCACAGCGCGAAGCCGTAGCCGTTGGTCACCGACTGATCGTGCTCGCCCGAAGCGGCACGGATGATCGAGTACACCGCGAACCCCATCGCGACGAGGCCCTCGAGGACGACGAGCCAGCCGGCGGCACGCACGGTCGACGGAACGCTGCTG